>JAHLWE010000263.1 GCA_019058135.1 Promethearchaeota archaeon
ATAAAGATCTGCGCAAATATGGGCAAGATGATAAATTAATATTGATTTGCCTAATAAAATTCTAAGATTTTGAGGATAAATTTTCATGAATTTAGCATAAGATTGGACATCCTCTAGAGTATATTCGCTAGGAATTAAAAGCATTAAAAATCTTGCATTAGGAATTTTCTCAATTACCAGAGGAATTGATTCCAGAATTGTATCTATTCCTTTTTGATGTGAAATTCTACCTGAAGTTAGAATTAAAGGGCCATCTTGATTAAACGCTTTAACTTTTCGATCTTGGAGTATTGGATAGACCCCATTTAAAGAATTAACAACCTTTAAAACGATTTCCGATGTAATAATTGGTTCTTTTTTAGGAATATTCTCAATTTTATGTGTTAATAAAAAGTTTCTCATATCCCTTCGAGATATTTTTGAATAATCTGTATTACCAGTAAAATTTATAATTTCTTCAGAAAAATTTTTTTTAATCTCAGTGATTATTTCATTGTAATCCCAATCACATCCATCCCATACAAAATCGGATTTATGAGAAATTAAATCTCCTCCAAGATTGGGTATTACATCTGATTCTAAGTATGATTTACTTACAGAAGTAATAACATCTGCAATTAATGCGCAAATTTTTTCCAATGAAGGATTCATATGTTCATTGTTTCTTGCTAATTCGAAAATCTCCTCAAATGATAAAATTTTTCGTTTATCTTCCAACCTAATTAACAGAGGTGTATTATCAATACCACTTGCTTCTATGAAACGCTTATTTTTTCTTGGCCATGTTAATAAATGAAATGTAATAATAGAAGGAATATTTAAATCATGTTTTAATAATTCCTGTTTCATAGCGATAAAAGCTATGAATGGATGATAATCATGAATATGCACAATATCAGGTAATAAATTTGGATTATTTTCAATTAAATATTCCACATAATGTCTAATCGCATAGCTAAATAATCCAATTTTTCCAGGTAAGGATTCAGGGCTATAAACGCGTGGATCTTCTAAAATCTTTTTTGAAATTTCATTACTTCCAGAAACTAATATAACATTTATTCCATTAACTTCTACTTTATGTAGTGAAATATCATATTTTGCATGTGAAATATGAATATCAAACTCATATGGGATAAAATCCCCAGTAAAATTTAATCCTAAATCAAATATATTCGAACTTGATTGAAAATTATCTTTTTTACCGTGGGAAGGCATAAAGACAGTAATATCCAACTCATCTTTAAGGGATTTTGCTTGGTTTGCCGGAACTTCACCTAATCCGCCAACTTTAACTACACCTGCATATTCAAATGTAAATATCCAAACTTTCATTTCCAAATTCTAATAGTTCTATCCGTTTGAAATGATATGATTAATTATTCTAATATCTAATTTTATAAATTCTTAATTAGCATTAAATATTAGTTTTATCTTGCTAAATTTGGATTTTAACAATTAGAATTTCTAAATAAATTATTTCGCAGATTATTTCTCTATTTAATCATAAAAATAAATTTAAATTTTACGAAGAAATTAAAAATAATTAAAGTCAAAATGGAATTTTAATTATTATTTAATTAAATTATAAATAATTATTTTTAGCTAATGAAAATGACTAAATTTATAAAAGTTGAAATCCCTCCCGAATTAGTGCCTTATCTAAATGAAGATCCGGAAAAAAAAATTAAAATACTACTAGTTTTTGAACTTTATAGAGAACAAAGATTAAGTCTTCGACAAGCGGCTGAAATTTTAAAAATTACTTATCGAGAAATGGAAGAACTTCTGGAGAAAAATAATATTTATCTAGACTTTGGAAAACGGGAATTAGATGAGGAACTTCAATATGGATTTAGCAATAAATGATTAATGAAATTTGAAAAATTAAGATTTTAACTTCTTAAAAAGGTATTAAATTAAAGCATAACAATGGTAATTATTTATGGAAAATGTAGAAAAAGAAATTATGGAAAAAATTTACGAGATGAAAGATGAAATTATTAAATTTCACCAGCAACTTGTTCAAATGCCTTCTGAAGTTCCTCCTGGAAAATATCGAAAAATTTCTAAATATGTAGCGGAAAAAATGAATGAATTAGGAATGACGGCTGAAATTAAAAGAAATAATGTTTTAGCTGAACTGGGCACTGGAAAAGGCCCATCTTTAATATTCAATGCTCATTTTGATACAGTTCCGGTTTTTGATGGTTGGACGAGAGATCCTTTAGGTGGAGAACTAATCGAAAACAAGATTTATGGTCGAGGGGCAGCAGATGATAAAGCATGTGTAGCCGCTGAAATTTTTGCAGCTAAAGCATTAATTGATGCAGGAGTTGATTTAAATGGAAAATTAATTATTACAGCCGTTGTTAATGAAGAAATAGGTGGGCTTGGTGGCACTGAATATCTTGTTAATGAAGAAATTGTTAAAGGAGATGCTTGTTTATTAGGAGATGTTCCCAGTGATTATCCAATTGCATATACTGATGGTGCCTTTCAGATAGGTTTCGATATAACCGGAATACGTAGACATTTTATGTATCCAGATTTATCTCCTCCTCATCGTAATAAATATTCTGGAATCAATGCTATCCACAAAATGTTAAAAATTATGAATTTTTTAATGGAATTACAAGAAGATTTTAAAAAAGAAGAAACTAAATATCCCTATCATCCTGATCTTCCTTCTAAGATTAGTAGTGTTACTTTTTCTAAGATAGAAGGGGGAACATCACTTACTGCAATTCCTGATAAATGCTTCCTACGATGTTTTATTAGTTTAATTCCAGAACACGATGCTGAAAGTATAAAAACAAAGATTTTAAATTTTATAGAAGAATTGAAAAAAGAAGATCCCGATTTAGATATACTAGTTCAAATCCCAGTGACTATTGAACCACAAATAGCAGATATTAACTCGGATTTTGCGAAAATTGTTAAAAAATCCTTTAAAATAGTTTATGGTGAAGAGAGAGAATTTAAGTTATTCATGGCTACCGATGATGCTCATTTATTTCAAAATAAAGGAATCAATACAATTTCGATTGGTCCATTTCGTGGAGAAAATAATATTCACGCTCAAGATGAGTTTGTATATGTTGAGGACCTTATAAATACTACAAAACTATTTGCAATCACGGCATTGAATTATCTTAAATAAATAAAATAAAAAGAAATTATAATTTTTATCTTTTTAAATGATTAATTTTTTTTATTTTTATAATAAATGTTCTTGTGATACTTTTGTTACATTGGGTAATAGCACAGAAAATCATAATGTTATCTTCGGGAAAAATAGCGATAGACCTTACACAGAGGCACAATTAATCACATATGTTCCAAGGACTAGATATTCTAAAGGAGAACAATTAAAATGCACTTATATTTCAATCCCACAAGTTAATGAAACTGCAGCAGTTTTATTAAGCCAGCCCTATTGGATGTGGGGTGCAGAGATGGGCACAAACGAATTTGGTGTAGCAATTGGTAATGAAGCAGTTTATTCCAAGGAAAAATTAAGGGATAAGGGATTATTAGGAATGGATCTCTTACGGTTGGGGCTCGAGAGAGGTAAAACTGCTAAAGAAGCATTGGATGTGATCACTGATTTATTGGAAAAGTATGGACAAGGAGGCGATTGTGATGTTGGATCTGAATTTTGGACATATCACAATTCATTTATAATCGCAGATCCCCAGGAAGCTTTTGTATTAGAGACTGCAGATAAATGGTGGATTGCTGAAAAAGTTAAAGATGTCAGATCTATTTCAAATAGTTTGTCGATTCGAGGTAAAGGTGATTTTAGACGAGAAGGAATAATACAACATGCAATAGAAAAAGAATATTGCAAAGATGACAAATATTTTGACTTTGCAATGATTTTTTCTGATACTCCAATTCCAGAAAAATTCTCTCCTTATTCCCGACCTGGTAGATCTCTGCAATTATTAACTGAAAATAAAGAAGAAATTACACCTGCATTAATGATGGAATTTTTGCGAGAACACGATGTAGGAATTTGCATGCACGGTTATTATGAATCGGTTGGAAGTCAAGTAAGTTTACTTAATAAAAATCTAAATAGATCTATTCACTGGTTTACAGGTAGCACTCGACCATGTATAAGTGTTTATAAACCTTATGCCTTTCCTGTTGAAAGACTTAAGGTATTAGAGCCCGGTCCTTACGATAAGGTAAATCCCGATTGGTTTTGGACTCAACACACTGCAATTAAAAAAATAGATAAAAATAAATTAAAAGAAATTGAAGCCACTTTGATAAATAAAATCAATCAAATCCTTAGTGAAGGAGATAAAATATCTGATGAGGAATTTCTAAATAAAATCAAACGAGTTAATTCTGAAGCTTGGAAAAAATCTGTAGAAATGATAAATTAAATAATTTAAAATTATGATTTCAAGAAAAGTTGAAGAATATATTAAAAAATTAGTTAAATCTTTGAGTCTTTTTTTTTAAATTTCAATTTTATTTCTCTTAATTTAAACATTTTAAGAAAAATATATTCTTAATAAGGTCTCTAATAAAATAAGATAATGGGTCATATTATTTTACACATCGATATGGATTGTTTCTTTGCCGCAGTCGAAGCGAGAGATAATCCAGGATATAAAGGAAAACCCCTTATTGTAGGAGCAGATCCTAAAGAGGGAAAAGGTAGAGGAGTTGTAGCCACGTGTTCTTATGAAGCGAGAAAATATGGAATTCATTCAGCTACACCAATATCTCAGGCATACAAATTATGTCCTCATGCGGTATTTATTCGACCTAATTTTGCTAAATATAGTGTAGTTTCTAAAAATGTAATGAACATAATTAGAAAATATTCACCAGCTTTCCAACAAGTTGGTTCTGATGAAGCTTATTTAGATATTATAGATATATGTTCCAATTTTGAAGATGCAAGGAAGATAGCAGAAAATATAAAAAATGAAATTTATAGATCAGAGGGTATTACATGTTCTATTGGTTGTGCCCCTACAAAAACTTTAGCCAAAATTAGTTCAGATCACAATAAACCCAATGGAATTACAGTGGTTGAACCAGAAAATATAAAATCATTCTTAGAAAATATGGATATTATTAGGATTCCAGGGATTGGAAAAATAACTAAAAAATACTATAACGAGAAAGGAATAAAAGTGATCGGTGATTTCATCAAGATCTCTTTTCCCAAGATGATTGAATTATTTGGTAAAAGTGGAAAATGGATTTGGGAGATCGTAAATGGATTAGATGATAGACCTGTGCATGAATTTAAAGAGGATCGAAAATCAATCAGTAGAGAAAGAACGTTTCTTGAAGATATCGATGATTTTAAAATAATACTAAAAACTTTTGAAGATATCAATAAGAAAATTCATAAAAAAATAATTAAACACAATATTTTCTATAAGACCATCACGCTGAAGATAAGATTTCAGGGGTTCATTACTTTTACTCGATCTAAATCACTTTTCATTCCTATACAAAATGAGAAAAAAACGTTAGAAATTGTATTAGAGTTATTTAAGGAATTTTCAAAAGGAAAAAGAAAAATTCGTCTTATTGGAATTAAATTATCCAATTTAGATACTAAGATAAAATTCAAACAAAGAAATCTATTAAATTTTTTAACCATTCCATAGATTTTAATTATATGCTTAACTGATTATGCGAGCGCTCGGAGTCTGGTTATGACCTAAATCATTCTCAAACGATTAGAAATGGAGCTCCAATATGCGATCTTCGGCTTACAAAAGATGGTAAAACACCGTGAAGATGGTCACCAGATAATCTGAAAGAATTTAAAGTCAGAATATTTTCAAATATTAAATATTTTTTTTTAAGAAATTTTTATCATCTATATCCTCATACCCAACATCATCCGTCCGAGTGTTTTCAAGGTTCCTATGAATCCTTTTTTCTTCATCAAGATTTTTGTGTATAACTTTTCAAAGTCTTTTGGAGGCACATGTTCCTTGGATTTCTTAATAAGACATCTCGCATTAGAAGGACAGTTCGTTACACAATTGCCACATCCAATGCATAAATCCAAATTCACGTGAGAGATATTGTCCACAAGTGTTAAAGCACCCATTTGACACCTCTCAACACAAGTTCCACAGCCGTCACATAATTCTTCATCTACTTCAGAAAAGTAATTAGAAGTAAAATAGTCTGCTGGTCGCGGAAGCTTTTTCATACTTGCTAGGAATGCTCAACAATCACCACAGCACGCACAGACAAATATTGGTCTTTGACTGTTAGTTGGTTGGAGTATTAATCCTTCATCTTGTGCTTTGTTAAGAATTTCTAATACTTCTTGTTTATCAATTTCTCGAGCATAACCTAAATAGAGTGCATGTAAAGCACCTTCTTCCATTGATATACACGTCTCAAGCAGATTTGTAGTCTTACATGGATTTCCCAAAAGATTCATAGTCTTTCTACAGATACAATCCGCAACTGCAAATGGTCCGTCTGAGTTTTCTATTATTTTTTTAATATCATCATAAGAACTAACGTAATGTTCAGGAGTTATGCTTTTTTCTACTGGAATAGTTCTTATTTGTGAAGGTATATCTTTTCTATTGAGTTCATATAAAAGATCTTCATTCAAATACTTATAATTGGCTTCTGCAAACTCTTTGGTGAGTCTACCTAGCTGGTAGTCATAAATCCCAACAGAATATAGGGCATTACCAAAAAACTTCCCTTTTCCTCTATTTTTGTAGATATCTCCTCCCAAAATTAACCCTTTTTGTACCATATTATCTAGGAAACTTTCCAATTCATTGAGTGACATTCCCATTTTTTTCACGCGGCGATGAATTTTTTTAAGTGGTTCAGGTAAGAAGCCTAGTTTGGTTGCAATTTTAGCCTCTTCTGGTGAGAATAATACCTTTAGCAGATCGATTTCAATACCAGTTTGAGTTGATGGAAAGCCTACTGGTAAGTCATCTAAACGCTGCTGTAATTGCCGATAAATATCTTTCTCTTCAATCATTGATTTCACCCTTTAATATTTGTAAAATTTTATACTATTTTGAATAAAATAATTTGATTTCTTTATATTTAATACTTTGTTTCTATACAATTTCATTCTCTTAAAGTCGTTTGTTCAATCCGAAAAGTATTAAAAATTATATTAATTTATCGGATAAGGTTGGAAAATATAAAGAATGTATTGAAATTGTTAAAAAATACTAAAAAATTCTAAGAACAAAAGAAAATTTCAATTTTATTTGAGAAAAAAACAGTAAAAATTATTTTAGAGTGATTTAAGGAATTTTCGAAAGGAAAAAGAAAAATTCGTCTTATTGGAATTAAATTATCCAATTTAGATACTAAGATAAAATTCAAACAAAGAAATCTATTGAATTTTTTAACTGTTCCATAGATTTTTATTATTTTCTTAGATATTCAGGAAAGGATGTAGTAATTTGAATATCAGCTATTAAAACAACAAAAATTTCCTTTTTATATTTAAATTCATCAATAATTTCATGGTTTTTCAAAATTTTGAGAATTTCAAGCAATGAAGTAAAAGCATTTTCTGAAATTAGATTTGGTAGGGTGTTTTTTAAGATAGGACCTGTTCGAAGTTTTGAAAGTACATTGTATATTTTAGGATCTGCAATAAATTGAAATAATTGAAATGAATCTTCTTTAGTTGGAATATATTTATCAAAAACGTTTTTAACTTTATGGACAACAAGATCACTAATTTTTGGACTTTCGTCAAAATGCTCTATTAGACTTTTTGGTGGCATTCTTATAGCTTTAACTTCTTTTAAAAGAAGTATATGTTTTTCATAGATAATTTCGGTTATTAAAACAAATTGATTATCTATAAATTTTTTTATTACGCCATCAAACAATGATTGTTTAAAATTTTCATTAAACCATTTTTGGAAATCATCATATGCAATAGCACCTTTAGAAAGCTTTTCATGAGTGTCAAAGATTTCCTTATCTTTAAATATAGATGCTATTTTTTCTTCTTCACTCTTATCACGAAATTCCTCTAATGATGCCCAATGTATTTCTTTTAACCAACTCTTAACTAATTTTTCATTTTCTTCTATATTTTTTTGTTCTTTCTCATCATATTTTTGTTTTTCATACATATAGAATGCTTTATATACCTCTTCATTAGATTGTAACTTTTCTATAAATTCAATAAACCATGATAGAACATTTTTTTCTCTCTCTTTAGTAACAATTTGATTTACAATTACGGATAACATTAACATTTGTCTGCCACCACGCGCCCAACCAGAGTAAATTTCAAAATAATAATTCATAGAATTAAGATCTTCAAAATTATAATTAAAAAAGCCTTCATCAAGTGGGTGATCCATAAGGTTTGCAATTTTACGCATTAATTGGGCATCTAAAGCTTTTTCTGGAAATGAACAATATATGAGCGGACCGATTTTACTATGAAAATATGATAAAGTGACAAATAATTTCAAATATATTTCTACCTAAATTATTAAAATATAGTATAGGTTTCCAATTTTAATATTAATATTGAAAAAATGGTTATCTTTTAAAAATCTATTGAAGTCGCTCTATTTAATTAAACGATCTTGCCTTACTTTTTATTTTTTTTAATTTTTTGTTTCAATATAACTTTTCATATTAAAAATTTATAAAATTTAAAACTAAACATATTTTTGAGTTATATGAGTTATTTATAATGTCAAAACTATTATCACTTCGGCAAAGAGTTTTAAACACATTCTCTCGAAAACCAATTGATAGAATAGTATTTAGCCCCAGGCTTTATTACTGGTACTATGGAAACCGTCTATGGAGACGACCAAGAACTGATAAAAAATGTGCTGGTAAGATACCTAAATATATTTTAAGAAAAAGTTTACTAGGAATTTTTGATTATCTTGAAGCTAGTCCAAGATATGTTATAGAAAATTTTTACTTGCCATTAATATGGCCACGTAAAAAAATAAGACATATTCGAGTTAAATGGGCACGTGATAGAACGGATGGATCGTTAATCACCGTGTATAAAACTAAATTAGGGAATCTTTATAAAAAAAGTCGAGGAGGGCATCTTGTTGAATATCCAGTTAAAACTGTTAATGATATGAAAATTTTAAAATATATTATAAAACATACAAAATTTCATTTTTATTTGCCAATTTTTAAATTAGCAAAAAAAATAATTGGAGATAGAGGTGTTGTAGGTACTTATTTTGCTCGTTCTCCTTATATGAGTTTAATAACACAATATATGGGTTTTGAAAGGACAATTATAAATTTAAGGCGATATCCGAATGAAATGGAAGATTTAATGAAATTTATGGACGGTTGTGATGATGATATGTTTGAAATTCTATGCAATTCCCCAATTAAAATTTTTAATTTCGGAGAAAATATTGATTGTAATTTAAGTCCTCCAAGATATTTTGAAAAGTTTCTAATTCCATATTATGAAAAACGAGTGAAACAATTTCATCAAGCTGGAAAATATTGCCACATTCATATGGACGGCTCTTTAAAGGATTTACTTCCATATTTCGAAGAATTACCATTTGATGGTTTAGAAGCCTTAACAGCTAAACCCCAGGGTGATGTTACTTTAGAAGAAATTCAAGCAGCTATTAAAAATAAAGTTTTACTAGATGGAATTCCTGCTTTAATTTTCTTGCCACAATACTCATTTAAATATGTGAAAAACTACACTCAAAAAGTGTTAGAAATGTTCTCTCCAAATCTTATATTGGGTGTATCTGATGAACTGCCTCCAAATGCTGATTTTAGGAAAGTGGAAATGGTTGCCGATATAGTAAAACATTATGAACTATGAAAAATTATTAAAAGTATATTTCTATAATATTTTACTTAGCTTTTATATAACCATTTTGATAAAACCAGTCAATTTGTTCCCTAATAGCAATATATAAATTAGTTCTAGGCATCATCAACTCGGTCCATGCTTTAGAACAATCGAATTCTCGATAATGCTCAGAAGCAGCAACACTCTCTAAAGGTGTTTTTGGGTCGGTATGTCTTATTTTACACGAGATGAATTCATCGAAGAATGCAAACATTTTCGCTAAAATTTTTGGAAACATAAAAATTGGAGCTTTTTTTCCTGCAACATCAGCAATTAAACATAAGAAATCTCTGAAGGACATGTTTTTATTTCCTGCAATATAACGTTCTCCTCCTTTTCCATTCTTAATCGCAAGAACATGTGCCATTGCAACATCTTTAACAGAAACAATATTCAATCTTGTATCAACAAAACCCGGCATTTTCCCGTTCATGAAATCCCTTATAATTCTACCAGTAGGTGTAGGTTTTATATCATAAGGGCCGATAGGAACGGTTGGAAGAATAGAACAAGTTGTTAATCCCTTTTTATTCCATTTTTGTGCTATTAATTCACCCAAATACTTTGATCTCTTATAATGACCAGGTAATTCTTTAGGAGTGGCAAAAAGTTTTTCATCTCCTAAAGATCCATCAGATGGCATACCTACAGCACTTTCTGAAC
>JAHLWE010000264.1 GCA_019058135.1 Promethearchaeota archaeon
AAGAAGTTATGATGATCTTTTCGAACAAATATTTCGAAGAGGTACAAAAAGCCCAGATCTTGGATATCATATAACCAAGGCGGTGGCAACAGGGATTGTCCCAGTTCCTAAGCCCAAATTACCGGATTATAAGTTGAGTGGGAAGGATCCGGACAAAGGAGCAAATAAAGGAAAGAGGAAAATATTCTGGGAAGCTGATTGGCATAATGCTTCACTTTGGGAGATGAATTTACTTAATCCTGGAAATTTAATAGATGGTCCCGCAGTTATCGAGGCTCCGGCAACCACTTTACTGGTTCCACCGGGTTATAAAGTTTTTCTTGATAAGCATAGAATTTTTCATATGGAGGTGTAAAGAAATGAATAATAAACCAATTGGATGGAATGGAAAAACACTTATGAAAATGCTTGAAGAAAGCGAGAAATATATAAAGGAAACAAAATCATATTATGGAATAGATAAATTAAAGTTAAAGGAAGAAGACCCTTTTAAATATGAACGAGCATTTGCAAGTCTTAGAGGTGCATTAGTTTCTGCAAGAGAAACTGCATTACATGTTGCCGCTTCACCTATTGTTAAAGAAATTGGTGAACTCTGCTTTGCTTTATATACTCCAGAAGGTGATTCTATTGTTGTTTCAACTGGTATCTTGGTTCATGTCCACACAATGAGCGAAGCCGTAAAATTTATGGTAAAAGAAGATTATGAACAAGACCCTGGAATCAACCCAGGTGATATTTTTCTAAATAACGACCCCGAATGCGGAAATGTGCATACAACAGATGTTCAGACTCTAATCCCGATATTCTGGAAGGAAGAATTGATTGGCTGGGCGGGAGGTGTAACTCATCAAATCGATTCTGGAGGTATTACTCCTGGTCATGATTTAGTTTCAGCTATTCAACGTTTTGATGATGGAACCTATTATACTTGTAGAAAGATTGGCTCAAACGATAAGATCTGGAAAGACCACATGATAAATGCTCGAAGATCAGTTAGAACTCCATTTTATTGGGAATTAGACGAAAAATGCAGATTAGCGGGAGATTTGATGATTCGAGATGCAGTTCTAGAGTTTATAGAGAGAGAAGGAATTGAATATTATAAACAATTTATAAGAGAGGTAATAGAGGAGGGAAGAAGGATATTTCAAGAACGTGTGAAAGAGCGATTGATTCCTGGAAGATATAGAGCTGCAGCCTTCTTTGATATACCTATGAAGGAAGAAGCCTGGCAACCTAGAGCAAAAATTGATAAGGTTAGCAATCAACCATTAGAAATTATTATTAAAAATGATGGATCAATGTTACTTTCTTTTGATGGAGCAAGTGGTCCCGGACCAAATCCTATGAATTGTGCAAAAGGAGCAATGGAAGGAGGTCAGTGGGTGCTTTTGACCCAAGTTTTAATATACGGTGATAAAGTTAATGATGGGGCGTACTTTGCTGTAGATACAGATTACCCAATTGGGACATGGTGTAATCCAGGGGATTCTTCTCTTTCTTATCAGAGTCCTTGGGGTAACTTGATTCCTGCCTACACAGGTATGATGAAATGTCTATCTTATGGATTATATTCCCGTGGATATAGAGAAGAAATCGTTCCGGGGTATGGATTTACTGGAGATGCGATTCAAGGCGGAGGGATTTATTCAGCTGGACCACTTAAAGGGCAGAGATGGTCATTATCAACATTTGAGATTAGCGGTCAAGGGTTAGGAGCGAGTGGCGTTAAAGACGGACTGGATTGGGGATATGCAATGTGGAATCCAGAGGCTGACCTTGGAGATGTTGAAACATGGGAACTATTTCAAGGAGGAATTCCTTATTTATCAAGAAGAGTTAAACCAAATACCCCAGGTCATGGAAAATACCGAGGTGGAGCGAATTATGAAGGAGTAGCAATGATTGCAAATTCGAAAGAAGTTGATTTTTTTGGAGCTAGGGATGGTTATTGTTTTCATGGTTCTGGTGGTATGCACGGAGGTTATCCCCATGCAACTGGATATCGACTTTATGCTAAAAAGACAAATATGCAAGAGATTATACAAAATCAAAAAGAATATCCATTAGGAGATCCAGACCCTAGTAATGGTGAATTTGAAAAATTACTAGAGGGAGATATTGTAAGAAAGAAATACTGCACAATCTATCCTATCATTTTGGAAAATAACGATGTTATTTATTATGCATTAAGTGGAGGCCCAGGATACGGTGATCCTCTAGAGAGAAAGGTGGAGAGTGTAAAACAAGACCTTGATAATGGAATTTACACAAACGATTTGGTCATTAATATCTATGGTGTAGTAGCAGAATATAAAGAAGAAATGGGAGAGTGGATAATCGACGAAATGGGCACAGAGATACTTCGAGAAGAAATTAGAGCGGAACGAAAAAACAAATCCTTGACATTTGATGATTATTGGGAACAAGAACGGTGGAAAATTACAGAAGATATGCTGAGTGAACCAGTAAAACGAATGTATTCAGAGAGTTTAAGATTATCTACAAAATGGAGAAAGGAATTCCTAGAATTTTGGAGATTACCCGAGGATTTCCAGCTGGAGGTGAAATAAAATGGTAAAATATGATAAAAAGACACTTGAAAGAATGATTGATGGGGATTTAACTTGGGAGGAATTAAAACCAATAATAAGTGGCACAAAGGATCCTGATAGATTTGATAAAATTATTGAGATTTTACAAGAAAAAGTCTCTTGGGACGAAAAAATCATCTTACCAATTCATGAACATTTACATATTGTCTCAAAGGATGGTAAAAGAATAGTAAAATGTGATTGTGGATATGAGTTTGGAGATTATAAAGAGAACTGGAAGAAAAAATGCAGAATAAGAGTGAGAGATACAGCTGAAGAGCTTGAAGAATTTTATCCAAAATATATGTCTAGTGACCCAGATTGGATGGAACTTAGAGAATATTTCTGTCCTGGTTGTTTTACACTGCTAGATACGGAAGCTGTACCTCCAGGATATCCTACAATTTTTAATTTTCTGCCCGACATTGATGCATTCTACAAAGAGTGGCTTGGAAGAAAAGCTCCAGATAGATAGTGAGAGTTGCTAATTGATAATTTAATAATATAATACTGTGAAAGAAGTGTTAAATGAATAATTTTATCAAATTTTTTTTAACCTCTTTTTTTTTTTTATTTCAATTTGATAAATTGTAAAAATAAAATAATAAATTTCATGGAAGTTAAATATTTTAATAATGATTGAAATAGACACCAATATTATTAAAAATATAAGCAAGGACCAAATACTTAAGGATGCTTATGATTTAAGTTTTCCGCGTAGGATTGGGAGCGAAGGAAATCTAAAAGCAAGAGAGCTTTTAGTTTCAAAGATTACAGAACTAGAATATAAACCACATTTTCAGAATTTTACTTATTCCTATTTATTTCGTTCATTTATTTTTAATATCATACGAATTATATACATTTTAGGAATTATTGGGTTATTAATTTTATATTTTCCTTTCGCACAAGATAGAATCATCTGGATTTTAATTCCCGGAGCATTAATTATTGTTTTATTAGTAATTGAATTTTCATATTATCAGGAGATAAGTCAATTCTCTCTAATTAATTGGGAGAAATTTAAGCAAAAAAAGCTAATAAGGAATGGAAAAAATATATTTACAATTAAATCAAATGAATCTAGATTAATTTTTTCTGATGAATTAAATGAATTTCAATTAAATTTTGAGAAAAAAAGCAAAAATAAACGCCATATTGTAATTCTAAGTGCTCATTATGATTCAATAAATGTCTCCTATGGACCTTTTTTAATAATATTTACATCAATTTTTAATACCGTAGGCATTTTAATAATTGGATTTTTTCCAATCGTACTTTTAATTCTGCAAGGAATCTGGTACTATACATTTATGATAATTTATCTTATATTCTGTTCTTTGACGATTTTATCATTATTTCTTAGACTTTTTAGAAAATTACAAAATTTTTCTGATGGAGCAATAGATAACGCTAGTGGAGTTTCTACGGTTTTGGGCGTTGTTCGAGCTCTAAAAGATATAAATTTACCTAATGTAGATATTATATTTTCATTATGGGACGCTGAAGAGGAAGGATTAGTAGGAAGTTAATCATTTGTAGAAAAACACCTTCAAAAATTAATTAATTTATATGGTATTGAAAAAATTCATGTAATTTCATATGTTTGGTGCGGTTCTAAAGGTAAAATAAGTTTTGGAAGAGCTTTTGGTTTTCCCAGAGTAATAAAACATGATAAGGGAATAGT
>JAHLWE010000265.1 GCA_019058135.1 Promethearchaeota archaeon
GATTAATACTATATTTAGATAACCTTTCCAACTCTAATTGATTATACTCTTTACTTCTGATGTACTTTTTATAAATATTATCATTAAATTCATTTGATTGCAAAAAAAAATCATTACCTGCATCTTTTGCAATATTATAATCAGATTCTTTCTGATTTATGTTTAATAGACTATGTGATAGTGCTAAAATAAAGATATTTGTAAATAAAAACAGATAGATAAATGTCATATAAGTAATATTATAATAATATTTAACCAAAATTGAATTCACGTAATGGTTATGATATTTTTTATTATAAGATCTCAATAATATATCTTAATATAAATTTAATGTTAAACATTTAAAAATCTAAATAAAACTCACCAATAACTGTGAAGTTCTAAAAAGTTTAATTAAAAGAAGAATATTATAATAGCAACTATGTTTAAGAAATATGGATTTAAAACTACAAAAGAATTAGAAGTAAAAGCTACTAAGGAGAATTATGCTGTTGGAGCCTTTAATTTTAATAATCTTGAACAAATTTTAGGAATAATTAAGGCAGCAGCAGAATTGAATAGTCCAGTTATTCTAGCTGCTAGTCATGGTGCAACGAAATATGCAGGGACTATCTTTTTAGTTCACTTAGCAATTGCTGCAAAAAAGAAGTTCCCTAATGTAGAAATGGCATTACACTTAGATCATGGATTGGATTTTAGTAAATGTAAGGAATGTATTGATTTAGGTTTTTCTTCTGTAATGATAGACGCAAGTAAATATCCATTAGAAGAAAATATCAAGAAATGTAAAGAAGTAGTAGAATATGCACACAAATTTGGAGTATCTGTTGAAGGAGAGCTTGGTCGTTTATATGGAGTAGAAGATGAGGTTAATGTATCTGAAGCTGAATCGGCTATGACAGATCCTAAAGAAGCTGAAATTTTTATTGAAAAATCAGGTATTGATTCTTTGGCCATTTCAATTGGAAATTCTCATGGATTATATAAAACTGATAATCCATTCATTGATTTTGAGAGATTAAAGGAAATAAAGGATTGTGTGTCCACACCATTAGTTTTACATGGTGCATCTGGAATTCCTGAAGATTCTATTCGTAAGGCTTGCAAAATAGGTATTTCAAAAGTGAATATTGATACAGAGTGCAGATTAGCTTTTCGACGAGAGATTGATAAATTTATTCATTCTAATCCATTTGATGACCATAAACCAATAACTTATGATCCAAGAAAAATTCTAACTCCTGCACTTGAATCTATTACTGAAGTAATAAAAATGAAAATAAAATGGTTTGGATCAGGAAATAAATTATAGTTTTTTTAATATTTCTAAATTAATTAAATCAGATATTTACTTATACTCTAGGATTTCCACTGTAAAATTATTATATTTCTTTTTTGAATTTTTACAATTTATTATTAAATTATTTAGATTTTAATTTTGAATTGTTTTTCTATTATTAAAAAAACTTAATTGATGAATAAAAAATTATTTATATTATGAAATCAAAAATTTATGGGGGGTATATTTAACTAGTTAATCAATATATTTTATTAAGTATATATTTAAAAAAATTTCAATGGAAATATAGGGGTCTTTGTTTATTTTTCTATAAATCAATTAAAATAATAATTTATATAAAAAATATATAAATTAATTTTTCATATTTACTTTTATTCGATATTTAATTTCCAAAAAATTTGAGGTCTACCACGCTCTCCATTATTTCTTGCAAATTTGGAAACTATATTATTTCTTTGTAGTTTAGATAAATTATCAAAAATAGTGGTTCTAGCTTTATTTAATTTTTTCACTAAATCTCGTCTTGTTAATGGGCCATTTTTATATAATTCGATTATTATATTATGTTGAAGAGGAGATCCATTTTCTCGTAAATTAAATCTGTTTGTTAATAAAGAATTTTTAAACATTATTTTTCTCACTTTTTAAAAAATACAATAGAAATTTTTTATTCTAAATATATTAAAAATTGTTTAATATTTAAATGATGCTTATTTACATATAAATAACATACTCTTATCATATTTTCACCATAAGATTTTTAAATGTCGATTTTTGTCTTATTATTAAAAGTATAAATATTAATAATAAAGATCAAAAGTAATTAAACGGTTTTAATTAATTAATGACAGATACTGAAAGAACTACAATAACACTAAGTAATTATCATATGAATATTATCAAAAGTTTAATAGGTATTAAAGGTAATACTGCAGCTTCAGTTATAGCCGGAATTATTTCTTCTTGGATGGATCAAAATTTACAGGAAATTAAAGAGCATCTTCAAATGAAAAATATAATGTTACCTCCTTCAGAAGAAGAAATTAATAAAAAATTAGAATCTATTATGGAAAGTTTTGAAAAATTGAAATTAGATGATCTCGCAAAGTTATGTAAAATTGATAGACAATTAATTATTGAAAATATATCCTATTGGAGTAAAAAATATAATATTATAATTAGTGGAGATTATATAATTAAAAAGAAATAAAATGTCCTAAATAATATTTTTTGTCTTGACAAATTTCAAAATCTTCCCAACATTCACTAAAATTTTTTAGAAAAGAAAAAAATTAAACAATAAGTTTAAATATATAAATATAAAAAATTTTTGTGCCTTATCTTAAAAAAATATCATTAATAATTCTTATTTTGCTTTTTTTAGCACAATTAATAATAATTATTCCAAATGTAATTGCTGTACTTCAAATAAATATTTTGAATTTTAACACTGATAAAAATGAATATTTTACGGATGAGAATATAATAATAGAAGCTTCTTGGATTTTAAATTACAATCCGATTGAAGAATGGGCATATGTTCAGATACAACTCTATAATAATCTTGATCAAATATTATGGTGCTCAGAGCAAAATGATAGTATGGGAATTATTAATAAAACTTGGGATATCAATATAATAGATTTGAATTTTAATTTTTCTGAAAATTCTATCAACTTTAGCGTTATTTTTTATCTTTTTCATATAGTTGGTGAGGAAATTTTTAGTTCAGGTCCTATTGCTATAAAATCTATTCAAATTTCGAAAAAATTAATTTCTTGCTCTTTATTCAATTATATAGAAAAAATCAATTACGGTGAATCCATAAGTTTTCAAGCTCTATTCTATAATATCACCAAAAATGAAACTTATTATCCTGATAATTTTTCAATCACTTTAGAATTATATAAGGCAAATAAGTCTATTTTCAGTCAAAACTATAATACTGTAAATGGATGGATTAATATTACTATCTCAACTTCAACATTTTTAATTGTTGGTCAAATTGAATTAAAATTAATAGCTTCTGAGAATTCTTTTTATTTTGGCAATATTTTCAGTTATGATTTAGAAGTTGAGAAATTGAATTTATTATGTTCTTTATCGAATTATACAGAAAAGATTAATTACGGTGAATCCATAAGTTTTCAAGCTCTATTCTATAATATCACCAAAAATGAAACTTATTACCCTGATAATCTGTTAGTAACCCTAGAAATCTATAAACAAAAGGAATTAATTTACGATGAACAATATAATACCATAAATGGGTTAATATATATTACTATCCTAACTTTAACATTCCCAATTATTGGTGAATTTAAATTAAATTTAATAATCCCTAATGATAATATTTATTTTAATCAAATTTTTACTTACAGTTTAAAAGTTCAAAGGTTGGGAATAAATTATTCTATTAATGAATATAATCAAAATGTAAAATATAACGAAGATACAACAATTAACATAAGATTTTTTAACCGCAGTAATGGTCAAATTCGATATTTAGAAATCATTAACATAAGTGTGAGAATTTTTTCAAATAATACTCTGATTTACAAAAGTTTTTATAATAGTAATAAAAATGGGACTCTCATTATAGTAATTCCAAGCGAAATATTTGAAGAAAGTGGAGAGAAATTAATTTACATCGACATTTTCAATAATTTATATTACAAAGATCTATCAATTAAATTAACATTAATTTTTAATAATAACCAAAATGAAAATAATTTAATCTTTATTTTTAGTAATGTAATTTTAATTTTTGTTATAAGTATTATTAGTGGTGCAGGAACTTTATTTATTTTCCAAAGAAAGAGAAAATTTAATAAAAATATATTTGAGATAACATTCAAACATTAAAGTAATTATGAATTTTCAAATTAATTAATCCAAAATTTATGAGACATAATAAAATTCATTTATTTTTTTCTGATATTCATCTTTTGTACTTCCTAGTTTATTTACTCTAGGTCGTTTCGTTAAATTATCTCGTCTAAATGTAATATCCATAACTTTAAGAAATCTGTTAAAACCATCTCTCAACCCCAATGGAACTGAAGCATGTCCTTTTATTCCTGGAACCCCCTCAAAAATCAAAATTGAATCTGCAATGAAATCTTGCGTAACTATATCATGTTCAACAACAAAAGCTGCTTTTTTCAGTTCTTCAATAACTTTTCTAATTAATTGAGCAACATTTAATCTCATTTCAACATCTAAAAAAGCGCAAGGTTCGTCCAGTAAAAATATATCTGCTTTTTCAGCCAAGCATTTTGCGATTTCAACACGTTGTAGCTCACCTCCACTTAATTCAGTAATTTTTCTTTGTTCAATATTTCGTAAATTGAGGTTATTGATTAAACGTTTTATAATAGGTGGAGATAAATGAGGTTTTGATTTAATATTAGATATTATATTACCAACTGTTAAATCTTGTTCTGCTTTAATATATTGTGGTTTTATTGATACGATAAGTTCAGTAGATTCTTTTTGAGAAATACCTTTCTTAAGATTCATCTGATTGGCTATAAGATTAATGAATGTAGTCTTCCCAATAGCATTTGGGCCTAAGATTCCAATAACTTCACCAGCATGTATCTCACTACCTGATACTTTTAAATGAAATTCTCCTCTGTATGTTTCTAAATCATTATATGAAAAAATAATTTTTCCTTTGTCAAAAGAAGAAAATTGTGGAGGACGGACATGAAAAATTATCGGTTCTTCTCGAATGCGCATATTTTCATCTTTGATGTAACCTTGTAAGTAAATGTTTATTCCATTACGTACACTTTGAGGGTGTGAAATTATTCCATATACTCCAGGTTTTCCGTAAAAAATTTCAACGTAATCACTTAAATAATCTAGGATAGCTAGATCATGCTCAACAACTACGATTGTTTTCCCTTTTTCTGCTAAGGATCTAATAATTCTTGCTACTTTTATTCGTTCACTTACGTCTAAATATGATGTTGGCTCGTCTATCAAATAAATATCACCATCTCTTAAAACTGCAACTGCTATTAACATTCTTTGTAATTCTCCTCCAGATAAGACAGAAATCTCTCTATTTAAAATTTTGCCTAAGTTTAATTTTTTAATGATTTCGTCTAAATAATAATTATTACATATTCCTTTCAAGATATCTCTCACTTTTCCTGAAATCCTTTTAGGAATATCAGTAATATTTTGGGGTTTATGGATTATCTTAATATTTTTTTCCCTTAAATCAATAAAATATCCTTGTAATTCTGAACCTTTAAATTGATTTATAATTTTATTCCAATCTGGAGTATCATTACCGAATTTGCCTAAATTAAGAATTATTTCTCCTGCTAAAATTTTTAACATAGTACTTTTTCCACAACCATTGGGTCCAATTAATCCTAAAACACTTCCCTTCTTAGGTATTGCCATACGAAATAAAGCAAAGCCATCTATAGCATATCTATGGGAGATTTTATTTCTCAACGTATCAGGTAGATTTACTATGCTGATACTATTAAATGGACACTTTTTAACACAAATTCCGCATCCAGAGCACAAATTTTCAAAAATTTCAATTTTTCTCTCATTTATTAAATTTATTGTTTTAACACCTGTTCTCACCATAGGACAATATTTTATACAAGGTTTTTGACCAAATGGACTACATTTATGTGGTTTACAAGTCTCTCTATCAAGAACGGCTATTCGCATATTAAATTTACATTTAATTATATTTAAAAACTAAAAATTAAATTTGTCTAAAAACTTTTATCTTTATATTAATAAAGAATATTTAAATTTTAATTAAAATCTATTGAGGACTTTGCACAAAGAGTACCCTATTCACTGGCTTGAAAAAATTATTAATAAAATTTTAAACAAAAATTTATCAGAAATTACTTTAGCTACTGGTAAAACACCCTCTGGACATATTCATATTGGGATTTTAAGAGAGCTAATAATATGTGATTCAATTCGTAGAAAATTAGAGGAATATGATAAAAAAGTAAATTTTTTCTTATTTATTGATAGTTTAGATGCTGCTAAACGCTTTCCTGAATATATTGAAAAAACTTTTACAAAAAAATATTTAGGAAAACCATTCTCGAATATTCCGTGTCCTTTTGATGAATCGGATTGTAAAAGTTATTCTGATTATTTTGGAACAGAACTCATCTCAACTTTTAAACAATTTGGAATAAAAGTTGATATAATTTGGACTCATGAATTATATCAGGATTCGATAATGAAGGATAAGATAAGAATCTCGTTAAATAATACTGATAAAATCAAGGAGATAGTTAGAAAAAATATTTTACCAACTTTAGACGAAAAAAATAGGAAATTATTTATAGATACTCAAAAGGACTGGTTTCCAGCGATGGTTATTTGCGAAAAATGTGGTAAAATGCAAAAAATAGATGATAATAATTCAATACAACCTAATCGTGTTTTATCTTATGACAAAAATAAAGATACTGTTTCCTTTTCTTGCACATCATGCGGTAATAGTGGAGAAATTCCAATTAATAAAGGAGAATTAAAATTAAATTGGCGAGTTGATTGGCCTGCTAAATGGGCAATATTTAAAACTACTTGTGAACCTGCAGGAAAAGATCATAGCGTTAAAGGAGGATCTTATGACACTGGTTTGGAAATATGTAAAACTATTTTCAATTATGATGGACCAATCAAATTAAGTTACGAATGGTTAAGATTGGGAGATCAGGATATGAAGACATCAAAGGGAATAATCTTTACACCAAAAAAATACCTTGAAATAGCTAATCCCGAAATTTTACGCATGTTATTTTTAAGAACACCTCCAAATAAACATATTTCATTTAGACTTGAAGAATTATATCAGCTTTATGACTATTATGAAAAAATGGAAAACGTTTATTATAATATTGAACGTGTTAATTCAGAAACAGAAGAAAAATTTCTAAAATATATTTATCCACTATGTCAAACAAATAGTATTTCAACGAAAAAACCTCTTAGATTACCTTTTAAGTATTTAACTACTATAGTACAATTAAAAAACATTCTAAAAATCGAGGAAATCTATGAAAAAGCAAGAAAAATTTTAAAATATAAAGGTTTTGATGAGAATCTTCCTTTTAATGACTTTGAAACACAATTAAATAGGGCGGAAAAATGGATAAATGAAATAAAATATATTTTGAAAAATGAAAAAAATGAGTTCATTAAAAGAAAAATAGTGAATAAAGTAACAATATTTGAAGTTACTGATACCGTTTCAGAAGATATTAAAAGTAATTTAAGTCCCACTCAAAAATTAGGAATAAAAATATTAAAGATGTTTTTAATCTCAAATAAGGATTTAAGTGATGAAGTAATTCAAAATAAAATTTTTGATATAGCTAAAAATGAATTAAAAATCAAACCCCAGAAATTTTTTAAAGCAATTTATTTAATATTAATAGGAAAAGAATTCGGTCCAAGATTAGGCCCATTTCTTCTAATGTTGGATAAAGTTTGGCTAATAAATCGTTTATCTATTGAATGAAGAATTCTTTTATAGATTCATTTTTACTGTGCTTTTTCTATAATTTTTTAGAATCACTCTTTTTAATTTTATTCTTAAATCGTTTAAATATTGATCCTTTCATTTCTTTTTCTTTTTTTTCTTGTTGGATTTTTTGGAAGCATTTATCACAATATTCTTTAGTTTCTGAAATCATCTTATTGCATTTTAAGCAATGCTTATGTGGATAGATCAATTCAGTTTTTTTTTTATACTTTTCAAACTTACTCAACAGATTCACCTTATCACAAAATTATTTAGATAATTAAAAAAATTATTGGCTTTTTAAAGGATTTATTAAAAATAATGAATAGATGATTGAAAAAAAATTATATATAATTACTTCTAATTCAATGTCTCCTTATCTAAACATTGGAGACATAATTTTTGTAGAGAAAAAAAATAGCTCAAGTACAAAAGTTGGATATCTTAGTCATTCGAGGTCCAGATTATTATTATGAGAATGGTTTAAATCCTATTTTCTTTAACTATTTATTGCTATGATAATTCCATCGGGAGAAAATCCTCCAGAAATTTTGAATGCAGGCATAGAAGTCTCTATATTTTCTTTAAAAATGCATCTAAATCATTTTTGGACCCTTTTTTTCTAGCCTTTGATTTTTTTAAACGATGTAATTTATAATCATTTTGCTCGTTAAGCTCTATCAAAGTTTCTAAATCTCTTAATCTACTTAATTTAATAACTTCCTCAAATTGCTTCCGATTATCATTACTCAAATTTAACAAATCGGCAAAAAGATCCCATTTAATAATACGAATATTTTCGGGATATTTAATTCTTTTATCCTTAGGTAGTTTTCTAACCCGACCAATCCATTTTTGGGACCAATACGTTCCGACAATAAAAAACATAATCTTAGAATGTTGATATTTCAAAATCTTTTCCATGATATTAATTTTGTGTAACCAACTAGTATAATCAAAAAGCACAACTTTAATGTGTTCTAATCTTTCAGGATTAATTCCTAATTCCTTAGCAATTTTATCTTTTAGAAGTTTTTGTAGATATTTTTTATCGTTTTTAAATGCATTATCGCAACGTTTATTATTATTAGTATAAATTGGAGGCTCTGAAATGAGTATTGGAACATCTGGAGTTTTTTTTCTTTTCTCATCAAATTCTTGCGTGGCTATTTTTTCAATTAATTTATGATTCTCATACCCGATATATTTTGCTATATCATTATGGAATTTTTTATTGAAGTCTTTTTCTCTCAAGTCATTTCGTATAATTTTCAGAGCAGAACTAG
The DNA here is from genome assembly GCA_019058135.1 of Promethearchaeota archaeon. GTDB lineage: Archaea > Asgardarchaeota > Lokiarchaeia > Sigyniarchaeales > SOKP01 > 6H3-1. Next base: position 9,116 of record JAHLWE010000265.1, read on the forward strand.
GTGACACCCCCCCACTCAATAGCAATATTGCCTATAGTATCTGGGTCTTCGGAACGACCTGCTTTTATTATGCCCTCTCGCTGTTCATCTGATATCTCGTTCGAAAATTTTATATAATATTCTTTCTCTCCTAAATCATTTTTTATAATATCTATGGCTGTCCCAAGTCCTACTCCCCATGTTTTTCTAATCTTATTTACAGAGTCAGGGTCTTCGGAACGGCCTGCTTGTATTATCCCCTCTCGCTGCTCATCGGATACTTCAGGCTTCGAAAATATTATCTTATATAGTTTCTCACCCAAGTCCTTTTTTATAATCTCTCCAGC
>JAHLWE010000266.1 GCA_019058135.1 Promethearchaeota archaeon
ATGTTAAATGAGAGATAAAAGATAGGAATTAAAAAGACAAAATCAACGGGTACAAGTTCTGATCCTCGAATGATGAGAAAAGCCACATCTAAACTAGCGAATTCCATAACTCCTAAAATAATGATAAATTTAAGAAATGATTTGTCAGTTTTTTCAACTTGTCTTATTTTTAATTGTTCCTTTCCTGAAGGAATAGTTTGGTCTTTTAATTCCTTAATTGTTAAGACTAAAATTATTGCAATAAATCCTGGAATAATAGATAAAAGTATAATTTGGTTATAAGAAAGTGCAATAAATAGAAATACTGCTGTGAATAGAGAACCAATCACCGCGCCGGCTGTGTCCATTGCACGATGAATACCAAAAGCTTTTCCTTTATCTTTTTCACCATAGAATGAAATTAATGCATCTCGAGGAGATGTTCTAAGCCCTTTACCTATACGTTCAACAAATTTTAATCCTAATATTGGTTCCCAAGAAGTTGAAAACCCCATAAGTGGTTTTGTAAGGTTTGATAAAGAATAACCTGCAACAATAAACGGCTTTTTTTTCCTAATTTTATCTGACCACCAACCGGAAAACCCTTTTAAAATATTTGATGTTGCTTCTGTAATTCCTTGTATTAACCCCAATATAAGCATATTTCCACCAACGGAAAAAATAAATAATGGTAAGATAGAAGTAATCATTTCAGAGGATATATCGGTGAATAATGACACTAATCCCAAAACCAAAACAGGTGCAGAAACACCAAATATGATTTTTTCCTTTTGATGATTATTATTTTTCTCAGTCATAATTCCTTTAATTTTATTTCAAGTAAATATTTTTAAGAACTAGTTAAAATTAATTGACACAATAGCAATAAGTACTACTATTAATTAAATCAAATTGCAATAAAATATTCTTAAAACAAAAATTTTTTATGTTAAGAGATATTTTTTCTCTCACTAAGTTAAAAAATAAGTTTTACCTATATACTTAGTACGATTGTAATCGGTTCTAATAGCATAAATATTAGAAATAAAAGCAAGAAAAAAAAATTTAATCAATGAAATATATTCAGATGAATACTTCTGGTGTTTTTTAAAATTGTCGGAAAAATTAGAATTTAAAGCTCTTGTAACAGGAGGAAAAGCGAGTGGTGGTCCTCCTATTGGACCTACAGTTGGACCCACGGGAATTAATATTAAAGATGTAGTGGATATGATAAATGAAAAAACGATGGCATTTAAGGGACTCAATGTTCCGGTCAGAATTATTTTAAATCCTGCTGATAAAAGTTTTGAGGTGATTGTTGAAACTCCATCAACATCTAGCTTACTACTTAAAGAAGCCGGAGCAGAAAAAGGTTCAGGCGCTGCAGGTACAGAAAATATTGGAGATATCACTTTTGATCAAGTTATGAATGTGGTCAACATGAAAAAGGATAAATTACTTGCTAAATCCTTAAAAGGCATGATTAAATCAATTTTAGGCACGTGTTTATCTGTTGGATTATTAGTAGATGGCCAAAATCCAAAAGAAATCCAAAATAAGATTGATAATGGAGAATATGATAATAAATTTAATGAGTGAAGAAAATGAAAGTTGACAATAACTTAATAAAATCCGCTGTAAGCCAAGTAATTGACTATTCTATAAGGAAAAAAGAAGGATTTAAAGATAAAGTGAGAAAATTTGATGAATCAATTGATTTAATAATGATTTTAAAAAATTTAAATTTAAATGATCCAAAAAATAGGATTGATGAAGAATTTATACTTCCACACAAAATATTATATGAAGATAAAGTTCCAGTATGTTTTATTGCAAGTGGAGATATTCAATTAAATGCAAAAAAGTTAGGTTATGACGTTTTTGATGAGGAAGCACTCGAGCAACTTGATAAGACTGATAAAAAAGAAAAGAAAAAATTTGTAAAAAAATATACATTTTTCATAACAGAGCAAAAGTTGATGAAGTTAGTTGCTAGATATTTAGCGAGATTCTTGGGACCTCTTGGAAAAATGCCTAAACCATCTCCTAAAGGGTATGGCATAATAAGAGAACAAGATGATATAAATGATATTCTAGAAAGACATAGAAGAATTGTTAGATTAAAGATGAGAAAGCAACCTCTCATTCAATTAAAAGTTGGAAAAAAATCTATGGATAAAGATAAAATTATTGAAAACATATTGTCTGTAATTAAACACATTGCAGATCAATTACCAAATAAATGGAATGGAGTTAAATCAATTTATATTAAAACGTCAATGGGAAAACCAGTAAAATTAGGTGGATAAAAAATGATAGTGAAAAAAGAAATACATCAATGGAAAAAAGATGCAGTTGACGATTTAGCAGATCTTATACAAAAATATAAGGTTTTAGGATTAGTTGACTTATCAAATATGCCTGATAACTTAATTCAATTAATTCGAATGAAGCTTAGAGATAAAGCGCTAATAAAGATGTCTAAAAAATCTTTAATATTAAGGGCATTAGAAAAATCTGAAAAAAAATCAAAAAAGAAAAATCTTATTAAATTTGGAGAGAAAATTTTGGGTCAATCTGGCCTTATCTTTACAAATGAAGATCCATTCGCATTAAAACGTTTGTTTGATGAAAATAGGATGAGAAGATTTGCCAAAGAAGGTGATATTGCACAAGAAGATATAATCGTATATGAAGGAGATACGGGACTACCTACTGGACAAGCAATTACAGAACTCCATTTAGTTTTAAAATTGCCAACTAAGATTAAAAATGATACAATTTGGATTACTTCTGATAAAATAACCCATTACAAAGGTGATCTAATTCCATTAAAAGAAGCAATTGTTTTAAGAAAGTTAAATATTAAGCCTATTGAAGTAAATATTAAATTTTATTGTGCGTGGGATAATGGAGAAATCATTTCTGACTCAATATTGAATTTAGACGTTGAAGACATTAAACGTCAATTATCATTAGGCATCTTGAAAGCTTTAGATGTTGCATGCGAATTACCGTTTTTAATAGATGATGCAGTTGAATATTGTGCGAGAAAAGCAGCTTTAAATGCAAATATAGTCTTTTCACAAATTTTTAAGGAAAAAACATTTCAAATTGAAGAAGATAAGGTTGAAGAAGTGGAAGAAGAACCAGAATTGAAAGAAGAAGACCAACCACCAGAAGGATTAGGTAGTTTATTTGGATAAATTTATAAAATTTATTAAAAAAGAAAAATAAAAAAATAAAAAATTAAAAAATAAAAATAAAGGAGGAAATAACTATGGAGTCGATATATGC
>JAHLWE010000267.1 GCA_019058135.1 Promethearchaeota archaeon
ATGTTGAAAAGTGGAAAAGTATAAAAAGTGGAAAATTCTAATTTAATATATGTCAAGTGTAAAATTGAATAAAAAAGATCTACTAGAAAAATTACAAGCCAAATTAACCTTAAAAATAGGTAAGAAAATTTCACAACAAGAGATCTTAGATAAATGTATTGAATTTGCATTTAATCGGTTTGAAGAATTTCTTTTTGAGAAAATGGAAAATCCTCAAATTTCTGATAAATTAATTAAAAAAATAAAAGAAAATTTGATTGATGCTCCTTTACAACACTTAGAAAAATCTGATGATGAATTATTGTATGGAATGTAATCAAAAGCTATTTCTAATCTAACTTAGATTGTGATATGAAATGACAATAGTTATTGATTCAAACTTTTTTTTCGCATTAAAAGCCAAAAATGATAAAAATCATAATAGAGCCCAAGAGATTCTAATTGAGTTAAAAGAAAAAGGTAAAGACCTCCTTATAACAAATTATTTAGTTATAAATGAAACTTTAACATTAATTGTCGCGAGATTTAATGCTAATACTCATTATTTAGAAAAAATGTATGAACTTTACTGGGGTGAAGAAATTTTTGCTAAAAAGATTCTTATGACTCCTGCCGAATACTTGGAAATATACAATCTTTTAAAAAAATATTGTTCTCCAGAATTATTGCTTAGTTATGTTGATGCATCAATACTTTATTTATTTCAAAAATATAATTGTAATTATATATTATCCTTTGACCGGCATTTTGATAAAATAGCCGTTAGATTGTATTAAATCCTTTATATCATTCTTTATTAAAAAGATAACACGCAAGAAATGTACAACTTCTAAAAGTAAAATTATATTAACAAATTAAGGTTCAAAAATTTTTAATTATTTTTTTGACATAAATTTTTATTTAATAGAGTTTTGTTTAAGCATTGGAAGTAGAAATTTCTAAGTTAAATAATACTTTGATTGAAATTTTGAAATTTAAAAAAATTTTAAACATACTTACCAATAAAAAATTTAGAATTTTCATTTGTTTAGTAATCTCCATGATTTTAACATTACTAATCTTTGACAAATTAAAATTACCACTTACAATAGGGCTTATTTTTACCACTTTTATTCTATTTGTTATTTTTATTTTGGGAATAGTTCAAATTATATCAGTAATATTATCTTATTTGCTAAAAAAAGAAGAAAATGAAATGGTTCGAAATATTAGAAATGAGGCAATTAAACAAAATTTGATAAAATTAATTTTAAAATTTGAGGAGCTTAAATTTTTTAAAGTGGATGGTGATTCACAATCTCCACCTGATAAGAAAGAATATTTATTAAAAATAACTCACATTTTTAATCAAATGAATCAATATATTAAAGAAATAGAAGATAATCGTGCCTATGAAATATTTTTTTTATATACAATTAATAGAATGAAAACTGAATTCAAGTATTTAAAGAAAGTAGTAAAAAAAGCACAAGATTTTTGTGTTGTTTGTGGCCAAGTACTTGAATTTCCTGAAGTATTTCCAAAAGATTTTCCTGATGATAAGAAAATATGCTGTCTATGTAAGGATTCATGGCTTTATAATTATGACAAAACTTTTAAACCACACTATCTTAGGTTTTCAGATAAAAGGTTGAGAAAACATTACACAGAATATAAAGATAAACTTGAAAGGCTTTTTTTAATCAAATAATTATTAATTATATGGTGGGTCAGGGGAGGATCGAACTCCCGACCTCGTGCACGTCAAGCACGCGTTTATTATCACGCTATGGTAACCAGCGCTACAATCATAACCGCTAGACCACTGACCCTTTTTATTTACTACTAAAGCAATATTTAAATATATCTAGAAATATTAAAATACTTTTTTTACAAGACATTTTTTCTTATTACTTAATTTAATAATCTAACATTTTAAAAAGATTTTTCTATAAAGATTGTTATCTGATTTATTTAAAACTCAAAAAAATAAGAATCAAATTAATATCAAAAAATGAATTAAGGTTATTGCTAAATTAAATCCAAACATTTTTGAATTTTTTTCCTTTAAATTAATATTATGAAAGTGGCTTTTGGTAAGGTAAATATAACACCGAAGGATTACATTGGCAAGGCAATGGCGGGTTATACCCGAACTGAGCCATGTTTAGGTAAATTAGATGATATTCACGCTTATGGCATTTTATTAGAAGAAAAGAATATTAATAATAATTGCAACAGATTATTGTTCATTTCTACTGATTTATTAAAAATACCATTGTCTCTATCTGAATATATTAAAGACAGAATTCAAAAATTTATCTCTATTAATCCAGAACAAATTCTAATCCATGCGACCCATACCCATTCTTCATTCGATTTAACTGGAGAATTTTATTGGCCAGGAGGAGCTCTAAATGTGATGAAGGGTATTATGTTTGGTGCTAATAGAAATGATAAATATCTTGTGTGGATGACTAAAAAAATTGTAAAAATGGTTAGCCAATTAGTTAAAGAATTAATACCATGCAAAATAGTTTGGACCAAAAAGCAAATTGATGAAAATATCATCATTAACCGACGTCACCCTACTTGGAGATCAAAGTCTGATTTGGGTGTGATTGCATTTCGTAGTTTAAAAGATAATAATCTAATTGGAATAATTGTAAATTTTTCCTGTCATCCAACTACATTATCATTTTTAAATAACAAATTGTCAGCTGATTTCCCTGGTAGGATTGTTTTTAAAATTCAAAAATTAACCAAGGGGCATGTAAATGCGGTTTTTTTTAATAGTTATGCGGGCGATTTAAATCCCATTACTACGTGTGGAACAAATTTTAAGAATCTAAAAAATAATAAAACACTTATTTATGATCAGTTAGGAACTTATAAACATACAAAATCTATTGGATATTTCTTAGGAAAACAAGCGTTAAACCTTGCACAATCAATACCTAACGTAGATTATTTTGAAAATGTCGAATTAGGTTCTTATATTAAAAAGTTTTGGATTCCCATGAAAGATTTTAAATATTTTTCAAAAACATGGTTGAAGAATAAGCTTCTTTTTTTATTGAAAAAATATTTATTAATCCCAGCTACAATAATATCTGGTAAGAATCCAAATTTTTCTGCATTTCATATAAAATATAAAGGTTTGAAGGCAAAATGTAATACCATTATACAATACTTTAAAATTAA
>JAHLWE010000001.1 GCA_019058135.1 Promethearchaeota archaeon
ACAATTAAACCTAAATAGCTTAAAATCGATTATTGAATCAAAAAAAAATCAAATTATAAAGCGCAAATTTTACCTCTTTCAAAAATTAGATAATAACAAATGAAATTTATGGATTTTTATGGATTTTTATGAAATTTTTAATAAAATGAATCAATCTTTAAATGGATTAACCCATTTAGATGAATTAATTCAAAAGACTCCTAGAAAGATTGATCCTTTCAAAATTTTAATCTCAACTATTCTTTCAGTTCGTACTAAAGATAAAAATACTTCAACTGCTACTGAAAATTTATTTGCAAAATATTATACCCCTATAATGATTGCTGGGGCAGAATTAGAAGACATTGAAGAATTAATTTACGTCTCAGGGACATATAAAACAAAAGCTCTAAGAATTAAACAAGTTTCTAAGATAATAATAGAAAAATATAGTGGAAACGTACCAAAAGATTTCAATGAATTAATAAAATTACCTGGAGTTGGAAATAAGGTTGCCAATTGTGTATTGATATATGCATACAACATTCCAGCAATTCCCGTGGATATTCATTTACATAGAGTATCTAATAGAACTGGTTGGGTAGATACAAAGACGCCAGAACAAACTGAAAAAGAATTAAGAAAAATATTTCCGAAAAATCTATGGATAGATTCAAATAGGTTATTAGTGAAATTTGGTCAGCAAATATGTCGTCCTACATATCCAAAATGTAATTTATGTCCAATTATTGATATTTGTAAAAGAAATTTCTCTAAATCTTTTACAAAAATTAAAAAAAAGAAATAAAACTAATTTAAATAAATCATCTAAAAAAACAATTAAAAATTAACGATTTATCGATGTCTCTTAAAATCAATTAATCTTTATTTTACTTCAAAATTATATCGAAACTAGTTAAATAGATAAAAAATCCTGTATTGATTTTATAAAATCGTTAAGTTCTATTGGTTTTGAAAAGAATTTGCTGAAACCCGCTTCTGAAACAATGGATTCATCAAAATCTTCAGGATAACCTCTCATAGCAATTATGGGTGTATTTTTAAATTGAGTTAACTTCCGGAGTTCCTTACAAATTTCAATTCCATTTATACCAGGAAGTTGAATGTCTAAAATAATAAGATCAGGATTATCTTTTTTTATCAATTCAAGAGCTCGCCCTCCTTCAGTCTCCATTATAACTTCCAAATCAGGCATAGTATTGACTACAGCCTTAACTAATTTTAAATAAACTTCATTATCTTCTACAATAAAAATCGTTTTTTTCATTATCTTCACAAACTTCCAATAGGTATTTTGGATTTAATTATTTTCTTCTCTACATAGTTTATCTTGAATCCAATATAAAATTGATATGTAATCGACTAAAATGAATAGCTTCTCAAATGAATTTAACTTAATTATCTAAAGTATTGTGATATAAGAATCTCTCAATATAATAAGTTGTCATAATATTATGCTGAATTCCCAATATATGTCCATGTCCTCCAAAATAACCTGGAACTAAAATACATTTACGATTATTTTGCTGCATTTTTAATTGAATGGTTATACTTTCCTTATAGGGAACCATTGTGTCTGAAGTTCCATGTAAAAGAATGCATGGCGGCGAGTTTTCATTAATTAAATAACTTGGACTGTAATGTAAATATGCCTCTGGGTTAGTTTCAGGTGTACCCGGAATAAATTGATTTATCTCATAATACATTTTATGGACATAATAAAAGAATTCTGAAGCGTTATTAGGGGGATAATATAATACTACGCCGTTTATTTGTAAATTACTACTAAAAATTCCAGTAAAATATTCATTCTTATAACCAAATCCACAAACTCCTGCCAAATGTGCTCCAGCACTTCCACCCATAAAAAAGACTCGATTTAAGTTGGCACCATAGATATTGTTTGAATTATTTGCAATAAATTTTGTAAAAGTTCCAATATCAGTAATTTGGTCCGCTAAAGTATAATTTCCAGTGCGATATTCAAGCCCTGTCGTTGGAAGGTTAAAAAGTTCACTTATTATCTCTGAATCTGAATTTTCTTCTAATAAACTTGCATTCAATAGCCTATATTCAATAGCAAATACAATATAACCATGAGAGGCAAAATATTCCAATGTGCTTGCTTGTTGTTCTTTCTCACCGCCAGTCCATGCACCTCCATGAATATAAATAATTGTTGCATTATTAACAAATCCTGATTCTTTTGGATAATATACGTCAAAATATAATTGGTAATCAGTATCATTCACAAAAATTATATCTTTATGAACGCCAAACATGTGCTCATTTGAATCAGGAATACCATAATATAACAGATATAATTCAAAAGGTGTTGTATAAAAATTATTTTGGACTTGTGCTGGGAAAGTATTCCAATTTGGACCATAATTAGAATAGAATTGTGAATTTGTCTGTTGAATCGAAATTGTCACCATGAATAATGGAATTGCATAAATTATGCTTAAAGATAATCCAATAATTATGATAAGAGAGTAAATAATCTTGTGCTTTTCTTTAGGAATTAATTTTGAGAAAAATACTGTAATTATTGGATATAATATAATTAAATGAGGAGATAAAATTGCATTTGCGAAACCAATTAATATCCCTAAGGGATCTGGACCTCCAGTAAATAGTATATAG
>JAHLWE010000268.1 GCA_019058135.1 Promethearchaeota archaeon
TTCTTTCCAGAATCTACTCTCTTTTTTAAAATATAATCTTGCTGCTCTGAAATTCTTATTATACTTTTACTCATTTCTTCAAGTAATTCCTCAATCATCCTGTAAAGCTTATCTGTATCTGATATCAATCTTTTATGACTATCAACCAAATATTTCAAAGCATTCATTAATGCCAAATTATTTGCAATCAATCTATTTCTAAATGGCTTTAAAAAGAAAAAAAGAACTTTAAAATAAACGATTCTAAAAAAATAAGTAATTTTATTAAATAAATTTCCTTTATCCTTCTTAAATCTTGTTTCCAAAGGCAATTGCCATAATTGCTTCACTTTTAACATCTCTTTATCGAGTAACTTAAAATCTCTTGCAAATGGATCAGCTTTTGTAAATAGATTTATCCTGTTTAAATAAGATTTAATTTTTCTTAATGATTGATCATACTCAACAAGTTTATCTATAATCTTTTTTAATACCTCATCTGAATTATCATTTTTATATGAATTTTCAACCATTAATTTACCTCTGTTAACTAACTTATATTAATAAAATTTAAATTAGTAAAATATTTTCTATGATATTAAAGAACTATTTTTTCATATTAATTTTAATTTTTTCTATAAAATCCATTATTTCTTCATCTTCAGGTATTTCAAAATCCTCGGGTTTCTTCAATTGATTACACATACTAAATTGATTTAACGCTTTTTTATATTCTTCTTTCTCATAATATATTTTACCTAAGATATAATGAAGTTCAAAATTTCTTGAATATATAGTATTTGCAGTTATTAGTTCTTCAAAAGCTTTGTCCAAATCTCCTTTTTTGTATAATGTCCTTCCCATTCCAAAATGAGCCCCGAAATCACGTTCTCTTAGTCTGTGAGCTTTTTCATAATATTTTATTGCATTTTCGAAATCCTCACTTTTCTCAAATGCTGTCGCTAAAGCAATAATTGCATCGAAATAATTGCGTTTTATTTTTATTGCTTTTGATAAAAATTTCTTACTATTTTCAAAATTTTTTTCTTTTAAATATGCTCTTCCAAGTAAATTAAGTGCTTTGTAATTTTTAATATTTAATTCAACAGATTTCTCAAGAGAATCAATGGCATTAAGGAAATTATTTTTTTGATAGAAATTGTAACCCTCTTTATAGTATTTCTTAGAAAGATTTACAGCCTTCAATTGATATAAAAAAAATAATATAGAGATTATAGTCATAAAAAGAAAAATAAATTTGAAGAAGGATTTTATTAAATTTTTACCGAATCTATTTTCAAGCTTTTCCTTTAAATCAACAATATATTTATCAATTAATCCAATAACAAAAAATGATAGGGAGCTTATTAAAAATCTTAACCAAATATTTGATATTTTTAAAATCAAAAATACAAAAGTTAACAAAATGAAGAACAATCCTAAAATGAAATAATGAGAGGATTTTAATTCACAATAGAAAGAAAATATAAAGAAAAATATGAATAAAATAATAACCCATATTGGGTAGAAAATTAATTCTTTTACACAAAGATAAATAATAATAAAACTAATAAATATAGATAAAAATAAAATTTTGTTGTTCTTTCTTAAATTAGAAATAATAAATACTTCACTCATCTTAACTCAATTAACCAATCATTAAAATATTATAATATTACACTTTTTGAGTTAAATAAACCATTTTGCTATAATAATTCATTAAGATAAATCACTAATCAAATTTTTTAGAATTTTTAATATATTTAAAAAAAGAAATATAATATGCATTCAGGATATAGGGTCATTATAAAAAATATAACCTCTTTATTAAAAAGAATTTTACCAAAATATAAAATTGAAATCTTTTTATTTTTCTATTTTATTCTAATTTTTATTTTTTATAGTTGGACTACTCTTACAAATTCACAATCTTTCCTCCATGTTGATGATAGAGAAATCTGGGTAGTTTCTCACAATATTAATAAAAACCATAGCTTAACTTTTGAAGAACCCTTACATAAATACTTTGATCATAAAGTCTTTTATACCCTTGACTATGCACGAATTGATAACAAAGTTGTTCCAAGAAGATCATTTGGTATTTACTTTTTAACAGCCCTTGGGTTTTTGTTTGGAGAAAATGGACCCTTCTATTTGATTTCTATTTTAGGTTTAGCCTGTTCTATCTTCCTTTATTTATTTATAAAAAATCTCTTTGATAAAAAAATAGCATTATTATCCACAGTATTATTTAGTTCATCTTTTCCTATAATCAATTGGAGTAATATGCTCTTTAACAATATACCAGCTTTTTCTTTCTATATAATAGGACTTTTCTTTTTTTCAGAAGTACTAGTAAAGAAAAAAAATAAGATGATATTTTATCTTTTAAGTTCTATTTTTTTCTCATTATCAATTTGGTTCAGATATGAATATCTTTTATTTGTTTTATTATTAATTGTCTGGATTTTAAAAGATAGAAAATCTATTAATTTTAAATATTTAATTATTTCAATAATTGTTTTGATAATTATTTTACTTCCAATTTTACTATTAAATAATTATTTATATAAATCACCCTTTCTAATTGGATACAACATAAAAACATATGAGCGAATTAAAAAGAAAATTACTGATAATGAAGAGAGTTCATTAAATCTTATCGCAAGAATTATAAAGGGATTAGTATTTACATTTAAGACATTTTCACAAAATTTATCAAGAGTTAAAATCAATATAATTCTTCATAATTATAAAAATTTCATTTTTTATCTTTTTCCACAAATACTTCCTTTTGCTTTATTTGGATTAATTTATGCATTAAAAAGCGAAAATAAAAA
>JAHLWE010000269.1 GCA_019058135.1 Promethearchaeota archaeon
AAAAATGAAAAAAAATCAATATATCGGAGTTATAATTCTAATCTTATCAATAATACCAGTATTTTTTATTGTTAGTAATACTATCATCTCAAAACAAATCAATGATATTTATCTTAAGGAGAATGAAATTCATCTCGAATATTTTGAATTTTCAGGTTATACAAATACAAGAATTAATGGTATTTGTTGGATGCCTGGAAAATATCGACTTTATACAAACCACTCACAAGACGGCATAATTCTAATCCCGGGTATTAATTCAAAAAAAGAAAGTAATGCTGAGAAATGTTTTGAATTGGTAAAACGTGGATTTTCTGTCTTTATTATAGATAAGAGAGGGCATGGAGATAGTGATGGCTTATTAAGTCTATTAGCACACGAGCCTTTTGATATTACAAAATGTATTGATTACATAAAAATCAATTATCCTCAAGTTAATTCATCTAGAATTGGATTATTTGGATTGTCGTATGGTGGTGGGGCTGCCTTAATCGCACAAACCCAAGAACCAAGAATTCTAACAACCGTTGTTTATCACCCCTTCTCAAATATTTCTGACTTATTAATTGATTTTCCTATTCAGCATTTAATTGGAAACACTCTAGAAATACAGTTTGATGAACAATCCATTAAAAAGAATTCACCTGTAGAAATTTTAAATAGCTCAAATACTCGAAATCTATTGATAATCCACGGAACAGATGATATAACTGTTAAGTTAGAACATTCACAAATAATATATCAAACCCTGAGTGGAGAGAGCAGAAATGATATCGAATTGATTGAACGTCTTGACCTTAATCATGTGCAAAATATAAACAATGAAACCTCCTTAAAATATGCAATTTCGTGGCTGTTGCACTACTACAGGAATTCAAGTATTGATATTACCAATCTCGATAAGGAAATATCTTATTATCAGCTGTATGAATTTCAGGGATTCGCCGCAGATAATTTAGAGTTCTTTTCGGTTATCTTTCTTTTTTTTCTCTTAATTGGCGGATGGATTTTATTTTTTGGTGATATGGGGATACCATACTACTCTGATATTCGTAATTTCAGACAAAAGAAAAAAAAATCAAGCCAAAATAGCCCAAATTCCTTGCTTTATTTTAAAAACCAAAAGGAATACCCAAATTTAAAGATTATAACCTGGGTTTCTATAATTTATATATCAGGATCATTAATAACAGCGCTTTTATCGCTGTTAATTAATCCATCTCTAATAATCGGTTTTCTTTTTCTTGGGAGTTTAATAATTATTTCAGGGATTCTTTTATTTTTAAAACTAAAATTACCTATTTTACTATCCATAGATAAATTTTCCATATTTGAGAAAGAAGAAATTGTATTCTTAATAAAAAATTGTATTTGGATTTTTTCTTCATTTCTAATCTTCGGATTGGTTAATAATGTTTTCGCTTATTATATATACTCCATAGGTGGGATCCCGATATTCACTACTACATTTTTTATTAATATTTTTTTGATTTCTTTTGTATTTTGTCTAGACTTACTAATAATTCGGATCTTTAAATTACAATACGGGCTTTTAATCAATGTATTATTGAGATTTATAACATTATCATTATTTATATTTTTTGTCCCACTACCATCGTTTAATTTTCCGGTAAATACTACATTTTTATTTTGGCTAGGAATTCCATTATCTGCAATATTGCTTACATTAATAACAAAAATTCTAAAACCAATAACTAAAAATGAATTTGCTGCATTAATTCTAATTTCAGTAATCGCCTCAACAATTTTAGTGTATTATTTTTTCAGAACAATCTGAATTTTGTTAATTTCTAGATTTTTGGTTGTATTTTGGGAAAATTACTTTCCTAAATATTAAAAGATTATAGTAGAGAATATTCAAAAAAAATAAATTTAATAGAAACAAATCAAAAATAAAAATTATTAATAGAATTAATAAAATTATGAAACCAAAAGGAATTCTTCCATTAACGGGAAAGAAACTACGATGCGCAGCGATGCCATTAGGTGGTATTGGCACCGGTTCAATTGCTATAGGTGGTGATGGTCTTCTCAAACAATGCCAAATCACAAATACCATTAAACATACAGCATTTGTGCCAAATAGTTTTTTTGCGGTCGGAACGCGCAGAGTAGAAAATAGTTGTGAAGAAATTAAATGTCACGCTTTAATTTGTCCCGAGATTCATACGAATCTTAATTTTAAACCACCAAAAACCACGAATGATCATAAAATAACCGCAGCAATGGAAGATATGTTCAAAATACTTCCAGGTGTTGAAGAGATACAGTTTGATGGGGAATATCCCATTTCTTTCTTAAATTTCAAAGAAAATTCACTCCCGATTAATATTAGATTAGTAGCTTTTAATCCATTCATTCCCTTGGATTCGAAAAATTCTGGTTTACCCTTGATTATTTTTCAATTTTATCTCAAAAACAACTCTGAGTTCCCCTATGAAATAACTATAATGGGTAGTCTCCTCAATTTCTTAGGGTGGGATGGAGAAAAACGAATTAAGGGAGAATTTAATCCCTTATTTGGTGGTAACGTTAATGTTCATAGACGAATTGGTGATTGGCACGCCATTTACATGAGATCAAAAACATTATTAAAAAAAGATAGAAGATTTGGAGATTTAACATTGGCAATTGATCAGTCTGAAGCAACAATCACAACCCAATGGCGGAATTTGAAGGATTTTTGGTTTCATTTTTCACGCGAGGGTGTATTACCACAATCTGGCTCTGAAGATATGAGTGCGATTGGACAAACATGGGCAGGAAGCCTTGCAACAAAAAAAATCTTAAATCCCGAAGAGAATGCCGTAATAACATTTATTTTAGCGTGGAATTTTCCAAATCGTGTAGTTGATTGGAACATAAACAAAGCAATGATATCTGATACGCAAACAGAGTTCTGGATTGGAAATTGCTACAGTGAATGGTTCAGTAATTCATTAAAAGTGATCGCATATGCACGTGAACATTGGAATTATCTTTTAAATAAGACTGAACAATTTCACGAAGCATTTTTCTCAAGTAATCTCCCATCTGAAGTTTTAACTAGCATCTCAGCTACGTTTTCTACAATCAGGACTCCCACGTGCTTTTGGATGAGAGATGGCACGTTTCATGGATTTGAAGGATGTAATGGTGCATCTACAGGTAAATTATCTGGTGGTTCATGTCCTTTAGATTGCACTCATGTTTGGAATTATGCGTTTAGCCTAGCTCACTTATTCCCTATGCTTGAAAGAACAATGCGAGAGACTGAATTCAAAATACAAAATAAAGATGGATATCTACCTCACCGTTCTGTAATTCCTCTATATTTACCACAGTTTGAAATGATCCCAGATCCAGGTGATGTCCCCCCTGCAATAGATGGAATGTTCGGAATGATTCTGAAGATTTATCGGGATTTCTTAATTACCAACGACCTTAAATTTCTTAAAGAATCATGGTCATATATTGAAAAATTAATTAAATTTATCTTTAACACCTATGATAAGAACTTAAATGGAGTTATTTATTCTTATCAACCTAATACTTATGATTGCTCTCTTTCCGGGATTAACACATTTATTGGCACTCTCTATTTAACCTCCCTCTTAGCGTGTGAAAAGATTGCTAATAAGTTAAACTTATCTGAATGGTCGGATAAATTAAAAAAAACTTTTAATTCAGGGCAATCAACTCTCGATAAAGAATGCTGGAACGGAGAATACTATATACAAAAATACGATGAAAATGAAATTAAAAAATTCCAATATGGTATTGGTTGTTTTTCTGATCAACTCGTTGGTCAATGGTGGGCATTTCAACTCGGTTTCGGATATATACTTCCACCTGAACATGTTAATAAAGCCATTGAATCCATAATCAAATATAATTTCAAAGAAACCCTTCAAGGGATCACACAAACTTCGCGTATTTTTGCATCTCCAAGTGATTCTGCATTAATGAACTGCACTTGGCCACATGGAAATAAACCAGATGTTCCAACATATTATAGTGATGAAGTATGGACAGGTATCGAATATGAAATCGCCGCACTTTGTATATATATCGGAAAGATCTCTGATGGTTTAAAAATAATCCAAGCTATTCGAAATAGATATGATGGTTCACATCGGAATCCATGGAACAAAGTTGAGTGTGGGGATCATTATGTCAGAGCAATATCTTCATGGACTTTACTTCCTGCCTTAACCGGAGTCAATTATTCAATTGAACTCAAACGGTTAACACTTGAACCACGTATGAATAAAAACAACTTAAAAACCTTTTTTATAACCAAAACTTCTTGGGGTCAGGTAGGTCAAAAAAATACAGAAGGAAAATTCAGTGCTTTCATATCTAATGCATATGGAAAAATTGATTTAAAATCCATATACTTTAAGACTTTAAGTAATTTCCAACCGACAGAATGCAATATATGTGTTATTATATCTCAAGATGGCAAAAAAAGCCCTTTAAATGTGATCTTCTCATTTTTAGATCAGAATAAAATTGCTGAAATTGTTCTATCTGATTCTATCACCCTTACTGAAGGGCAAAAGATTTATATCGAGCTTATCTAAATCCTCGATTCAAGAATTAAATATTTTTCAATAAAACTTTTATCGAAAATGAATTATAATTTATCTGTTTAATTCAAAACCCAAATTTATTATAATAAATAAAAAAATAAATAAATAAAGTAGTTTTAATTGAATAGTCTTTGAACAAATTTACTGATATTGGCTATTGCTTCTTTTGATTCAGGTAATCCGAAAGCTTGAAATACATGCATCATATCATCCCATACTTCCAATGTTGCATCCATACCAGCCTCTTTAGCACGCTCAACAAAGAGCCTTGATTCGTCATATAGCATTTCACTTGTACTGGCTTGAATTAAAAGAGGTGGTAAGCCTTTTAGATCCGCAAAAAGAGGAGAAACTAAAGGATCCCGAGTATCTGCTCCTGCTAAATGTGCTTCAATCCACCAAAACAACCCGGCATCTGCTAAAAATACATCTGTTTCTGCATTTTTAAAAAATGATTCTCCTGTGCTTGCATAATCAGTTACTGGTGAAAGACAAAATGCCCCAGCAGGTAGTGATATTTCATCATCTCGTAATTTAATAAGAGTTACAAGCGCTAAGTTACCCCCTGCGGAGTCTCCGGCGATAATAATATTCTCCGGCTTAATATTTTTTGAGAGAAGCCATTTATATACGGTGATGGAATCTTCTAGTGGTGTAGGATGAGGATATTCAGGTGCAAGACGGTAATCGACGCTCAGGACTCTCATTTTTGTAGCCCTTCCTAGTTGAACTGTAAGTAATCGGTGATCATTCGGAGAACCTATTATGTATCCACCTCCGTGAAGATACAACAAAACTCTTTCTTCTACTGCGCTTGAAACAATTTGCCATTCTGCTGGGACTCCATTCACATCAATTATCTTTATTTTCACATCTTTAGGGATAGGGTTTCTTTCTTGCACGAGATCCGCTCCATATTCGGTACCAAATCGATGGAATCTCGCCAAAAAGAGCTGCTCATGCATAGTTAAGAAACCATTCATATTTTCTCCTTTAAAAAAACGTTCATTTCCTTCCATCACCTTTTGCCAAAGCGCCTGAAAATCAACCCCTTTATTCTCTTCTTTCTTTAAAAATTTAGTAATTACCTGTTGTTGAATACCTAAGTAGGCATCCATGATTTTAAGTACATCAGGACGAATTTTTGATCTATTCAAAATTGTCAAGTGATATTCTAACTCCTATCGTTTACATTTTATTATTTATAATTTCTTCTTTATATTAAATTATTACAAAAAAGTATTTAGAGTTTAATTAATAATATAAATAGAATTGAACAATTAATAAGATAAATTTATGGGTGCTTACAAAATTCAGTGATGAGAGAGATACCAAAATAAAATACTCCTTTTTTAAATACCACAATATTGTCGGCAAAGACTATTTTGCTACCT
>JAHLWE010000270.1 GCA_019058135.1 Promethearchaeota archaeon
CAAATAAGCTAAAGCGGTTGCAGAGATAAGAAAGCCTAGGATCTCGGGATTTAGCCCTTCTTCAATAAAATATAAGGGTGTAGCCAATCCAATTATCATTCCAATAGCGACTCTTAAAAATGCCAAGTACCATAATGGATAGAATCGATAATTAATGCCCTTCATCTTTCTGATAAATTTACCTCAACAATGATAAAGAGAATAATTAAAAAATCTAATTAAATTTTGGTAAATTTGATAAAAATTAAAATGCGAAAAAAAGATTCAACAAAATTTCAAAATCTTTAATTTAAAAAACCATTTATTATGCATAACGTTTAAATATTTGAAGTGGATTTGATTATGGGATTAAGTTGGCATGAAAATGTATCTACTCCAGCGTTAGTGATTGATTATAATAAATTAGTAAAAAATATTGAAACTATGGCAAATTTTGCTAAAGAAAATAAAGTTTATCTTCGACCACATGTGAAAACCCATAAATGTCCTAAAATTGGTCAAATGCAATTGGAAGCAGGGGCAAATGGAATATGTGTCGCGACGATTGGAGAAGCGGAAGTATTTGCGGATAACGGATTTGATGATATTTTAATTGCTAATGAAGTTGTAGAAATCAATAAGATGCGCCGATTGATAGAAATAAATAATAAAAATTTAGTTCGGGTTTGTGTTGATTCACAGAAAAATGTAAAAGATTTAAGTGAATTAGCTAATAAGTCAAACATTAAAATAGAAGTATTACTTGATATTGATGTTGGTTTGGGAAGAACCGGAGTTAAATCTGGCGAACCTGCTTTAGAACTGGCAAATATAATTAAAAAAACTCCCAATCTTGAACTGGTTGGACTGATGGGTTATGAAGGGCATTTGACGTATTTAACAGATTTTGAGAATAAGAAAAATCAAACGGAATTATGTATGAAGATGTTAGTAGATATGAGCGATTTATTAAATAAAAATGGTTTTGAAATTAACTATATAACTGCAGCTGGTTCAGGAACATATATGATTGCAGGAAAATATCCCGGTATAACAGAAATTCAACCAGGAACGTATCCTTTTTTTGATGAGCATATGAGCAAATGTGTTCCTGACTTTGAAATTGCTCTTACTATTTTAGCGACTATTAATAATCAAACTGGAAAAAGAAATTTCACATTAGATATGGGTTCAAAAGCATGTTCAACTGCAGATGGAAAACCTATTTTTAAAGATTATCGTAAATCAAAAATGACCTTATTGACTGAAGAGCATGGTCAATTTAAAGCAGGTAAAGATGACTCTTTTGAAATTGGTCAAAAGGTAGAACTAATCCCCGGTCATGTATGTCCAACTGTAAATTTATATGACTTTTTTAATGTTATAAAGGATGATAAATTAATAGATAAATGGGAAATATCAGCTCGAGGAAAAAATTATTAAAGTGATAAAAATGGTAGAAAAAGAAGTTATTGATGCTGGAACTCCAAAAGTTGGACCTTATAGTCATGCTATAAAGGTGGGTAATTTGATATTTGTATCAGGGCAAGGAGCAGCTCCCGGAACAACTAATATTACTGAACAAACAACGACTGGTTTTGAAAAGATAAAAACAATTTTAGAGGCAGCAGGTGCCCGTGTTTCAAATATTGTTAAAGTCAATGTGTATTTGAAAAATATGGGAGACTTTAAAAGTATGAACAGCGCTTATAAAAGCTTTTTTGAATCAAATGGAGTAGATGAAAAATTTCCGGCAAGAACCACTATAGAAGTTTCAAATTTGCCCTTGGAAAGTATGTTAATTGAAATAGATGTAATCGCAACAATTTAAACTTAATATATATTATTTTTTTCTTATTTTTAACTTAATTTATTTTTTTAAACTTCTTAGTTTATTTTAAAAGAAAAAAATTTTTCCTGAATATAAAAATGAAAAACAAATACATTATCATGAATATTGAAGATAATTGCGCTACATCCTTAGTAAAAATTCCTCAGGATGAAGAATTAGAAATACACAATAATTTAATTAAAATCAAACAAGAGATACCATTTGGTCATAAGTTTGCTTTAAAAAATGTAAATAAGAGTAATCATGTAATAAAATATGGCGAAATTATTGGTATAGCAATTAAAGATATAAAAGCCGGAGATTGGGTTCATATTCATAATATTCAAAGTCATTATTTAGAGGAGATAAAATGATGAACGATGAATTTTTAGGATATCAACGTGCGAAAGGTTTGGTTGGAATTCGCAATAAAGTAGCTTTTCTTTCTTCTGTAGTTTGTGTTAATAATGTTGCGCAACAAATTTCAAACAAATTAGAAAATTCCATAGCAATAACTCATCCTCTTGGTTGTGGTCAATTTGGTCCAGATTTAACATATACCATTCGTACATTAGTTGGTCTTGCCAGTAATCCTAATATTTATGGGGTTGTTATAATAGGATTAGGTTGTGAAAATCTTACCAGCAAATTATTGGCAAATCAGATTAAAAGGTCTAAGAAACCAGTTGAATTCTTTAATGTTCAAGATATACAAGGCGGAACAATTGCCGCCATCGAAAAAGGAATAGAAATGGGTAAAAAAATGACAGCTGAAGCTAATGAAATTAAACGAGAGCCGTTTGATTTTTCAAATCTAGTTTTGGGCTTAGAATGCGGAGGGTCTGACTCGATATCAGGGATTACTGCAAATCCTGCCGTTGGAATTATATCAGATAAAATCGTCAAATTAGGTGGAACCTCAATTCTTCCGGAATTTACTGAATGGATAGGAACTGAACATTTATTGATGAAACGTGCGAATAATGAACAAGTTGCAGAGAAAATACAATCTACTTTGGATAATTTTTTAGAAAATATTATGAAATTAGGTATAGATTTCAGAGGGATACAGCCAACACCCGGTAATATACAAGGTGGATTAAGCACAATAGAGGAGAAATCATTAGGAACAATTGCTAAAGCAGGTAAAGCGCCTATACAAGGGATTTTAAATTATTCTGAAAAACCAAAAGGAAAAGGATTGTGGTTAATGATTGAACCTGGATTAGATGTAGAATCTATGAGTGGATTAGCTGCGGCAGGTGCTCAAATAATAATAATGACGACTGGAAGAGGAAGCCCTGTAGGAAATCCCGTAACACCAGTGATAAAAATCTGCGGAAATCCTAAAACTTGTGATTGGATGGAATGTAATATTGCTGTAGATGCCAGTAAAATTATAACGGAAAATAAAAGAGTTGAAGATGTAGCGGATATTTTATGGCAAAAGCTAAAGGAAATTTGTAATGGAGAGAGGACACAAGCTGAAATATTAGGTTTTAATGATATAGCTATATGGAGAGTTCGTGGCACTTTTCCATTTTCTTTAGAATAAAAAA
>JAHLWE010000271.1 GCA_019058135.1 Promethearchaeota archaeon
ATTTTGATGTCGTTCAATTTGAAATCAGTAATTCCGCTGCATTAGGAGCAGCATTAAGGAGTGCTAAAACTTATTACGATAAAAATGGAGTTAAAAAATCGTGGGCAGAGATTGTAAAAGATTTTACTTCAATGAGAGGAACTGTTATATCTCCTCGAAAAAAATATCGAAAATTATATGATGATATGGTTTTTTTATATAAAGAATATGAAGATTTTGTGCTGCGTGGTGGAATAAACCCGGAAAAATATCGCCAGAAATTTATGGAATTATATTTTAAAAAGAATTAAAAAAATTAAAATTAAAGGCTTAGTTCAGTTATTTTTCATCCCAATATTTTATATAATTTCAATCAATTTAACTGGTTTTATCATAACTGGGCCAATTAAGCCCGAAGGCATAAACTCTTTTTTCTTTTTATGATTTTTCCAATTTTTTCCTCCTTTTTTACCATAACCAATCAACCGATTACGCAGTGTTGGAGTTATTATAATTTCAATTTTATTTTCTCCTCTTTTAACAATATCGCTAACATCTATTTCAAATGGATAAACCAATAACGGTTGAGTTTCAACGTTGTTAATTTTTACGACAGCGACGTCATGGACCAGCCCAAGATTTAAAATTAATTTTAAATCTTCTTGGATGTATTTTTCCTCCAATATGAATTTTAATGTATAAACACCTTTACTTGAGCAATATTTTAATTCCGGTATATTGCACCAATCTTTTAACTCCTCTAAATTGATATGAATAGGAGTGAAATTACCTAGATGATCCCGTAATTGAGTTTTAAAAACCCATTTCTCAAGTGAAATAGAAGAAGGTATTTCATTTTCGATTTTTATAACTTTCTCAGAACCATCGCTTAATTTTACTAAAAAATGGCCAGTAGTTTCAAGTAATCCGTAAATTTTATTATTAATTCTTTTAGTTTTGATGGGACTTTCAATAACGTGAATTGCTTCTTCACTTTTTTTAAATTCCAAGATATAAGAATCATAAGCGTCAAAATATAAATCTATCTTAATATAATCATTCTCTTTTTTATACTGAACTGCTTGATTAATTTCTCCCGTCCATGGATTTAAAATAAAAGGAATTTTGTCAATGTGAGAAAATTTTACTGAAATTTTTATCGGTTGATTATTAGAATGACGCAGGAAATAATAGTCAGAATTTTCTGTAGCCTTATGAATATAATAAATTGACGGCTGTTCTCCCTCATATAAAATTCCGGGTTTAATTTTTAAATATTCAATAATATATTGAGCGAGATTTATGGAACTCTCAACGTAATAAGATTTCTTATTTTCAATTAAATTCTTAATAATGCCTTCTATCTCTTTATCATTTACTTCAAAATTTAAATATCCAGGTTGTTTTTTAGGTAAAATATTGATGAATATAATTGGGATTCCAGATGCAGCAATATCATTTAATTTCCTTGCTAAGTCAAGTGAAATAGCATCAACATTCGGTAGTATTAATACCTCAAATTTAGCTCCTCCGATTAATAGTCTTTTTTCTTTTACTTTGCTATTTAATATGCTTTCTTCGTTAATATGCGTATAATAAAAACCATTTACAGTCAAGTTATCTGCTAAATTTAATAGAGATAAAGTCCACTTGTCATTACTGTCTAAATTTTCCTTATTCTTTAAATGGGCATTAATCTGACCTTTTGCTAAGGGAGCATCATTTTCATCCAAATACCCACCGACTAATTCTTCTTTTTTTAATATGGAATCACAGTAATTAAATACTGGATAAAAGATTGCAACATTAGATACAGTTTTCCCGTGTTGTAAAACATACTGGCATCTAGTTATATATTTATTCATAATTGGGAAATACTCCCAAAATGGGTTCATTCTACTGAAATTTGATGAAAAATTCATTGAATTTGGTAAATAAGGTGTAGAAAATCCACAATAACCAGGGTATGGAAACAATGGATTTTGATAAGGGAAACCATGATAAATCATCTGATTAATCCCTGAAATAAATAATCTATCTGCAGCAACTTTCCACTTAAGTGGGGTTGTCATATAATCTCTCTGATTCCATACAATGGATTCAGCCGTAACAATGGGTTTTTCGTATATTAAACCTGCAGAACCAGCTAATTTCAAAAAATCAATAATTCCTCCAGCATAAAGTTGTTCGGTTTCGGGTATATTAGCAATTCCAAAACATTTTAAAGTATCTGCTCTAATACCATAAGCTTGAATTCGACTTTTTAATTTATTCTTATTGCCCCAATCTGTCATTGTTTGAACAAACTCTTCAGAAAATAAGTCTGAAATTGTTTTTTCAAAATCATATCTAAGTCTTTCTCCACTTTCATCTTTAAAGTCAAAACAAGGAGTTTCACCACCAAGAAATGCTTGGAGATATTTATTATCTCTATTTGGAACAAAACATACTGGAAGAAAGGGTGTTAAATCATATTCTCGTCGCTTTTTAAATTGTTCTAAAAAATCATCTGTCCATAACCAATCAGAACTTAATTCCAAACTATCAGTGAAAAATGCCCTTAAAGTATTCCCATAATAATTCCCAAAATATTTCTTTCCTTCCCCTAGATGTAAATCTAAATGCTTTCTAATAGATTTAGATGAGAGATGATCTAAAACCAAACTAACTTTTTCAAGAGAAGATCTGCAATCAAATAATGGTATTGATCCCGAAGGACCCTTATAGAAAGCAAATATCTGCCAATCGCCTTCAGGTACTTGCCAATTTAAAATATTATTATTTTCTACTTTATCAGTTAATATTATAATTGATTCTTTATCAATATAGGCGGTCTCAATTTCTCTATATTTGATTTCAGCTGGTTTTCCAATAGGCTTAACTGCTACAACAGCTTCTAATCTCATATCTTCTTTGAAAAATTGCCTCTGACCTAGTCCTACATTTGGTGGTTCTTGAAATTGCGGTAATTCACCTACATAGTGTATTGGACCTTTTATATTTTTTTGACCGATTAATAAAACCTTCATAGAATCACCCTTTGTAATATGAACGCCTCCAGCAGGCCAAGCAGAACCAATAGTGAGGTCTATTATCATATCTCGCTTTGATGCTTCTTCCAAAACAGCCTTAATCATTTTATAGTAATATGGCTGCATAAACCTATGAGAACGAGCAGCTCTTTTCATATCTTTTTTTTCCAATCCTATTGGAGAACCTATCATAAAAACTTGAATTTCGGCTCCTAAAAAACCCGCCTCATCCAATTCTTGGATTTCTTTTAATAATTCATCTTTCTCCGCATCTAAACCCGTCCACCAAAATCTTACCATTGGACGAGCAGATATTAAAGGATTTTTGAATTCTGCCCAATCAATGTCTTTTAGATTAAACATCTTTTTTCGATTTTTCAATTTTTCAAGATTAATTAAATTTTTATAATTGAAAAGAGTAATTCTTTATCAATCAATTCAATTATCAGATAAATTAAAACTTATAAACTTCAAAGTTTAAATTCATAATTATGTCGAGACGAGATATTGCTTGGTATGAAAATCCTGAAATAAAAGGTTTATTTATCAAAGCAGCGAGCAATGCAATGCGTGGATACCATGCTCCCATAACAAGTCCCAAAACTACTTTTACTGGAACAAACAGTTTAACTGATTTTATAAATCATTTAGGAGCATTTTTAAAGGATGGAGAAAAAAGGGTTTTGATTGTTGTTGATAAAGATTTGAGAAAGTTTGGAGAGAAGGTAGCTGAGCGATTGGCAACTTTAAGAGGCATTGATTCAAGGCTATTCGATAATGTTTTATCAGATGTTCCCAAATATACTGTTTCAGAAGGAGTAGAAATCTGTAAAGAATATGATCCAAAGGTAATTATATCTGTAGGAGGAGGTTCTGCTATTGATACCAGCAAAATGATTTTATTATATTATGAGAAACCGGAGATTAATCTAAATAATTTAATGGCTCCAAGTTATTTAGGTCTTAGAAAAAAAGTACATTGGTTAGTTGCTATACCAACCACAAGTGGAACCGGAGCCGAAACTACTTTTATTGCGGTTGTATCCGATACAGATCGAGACCCGCCAAAAAAGACTGAAGTTGTATTATATGAACTTTGTCCGGATTTCGCCGTACTAGTTCCTGAATTTGTAAAAACTATGCCTCCATACTTAACTATGGGGACAGGAATGGATGCTTTAGCACACGCTGTGGGTAGTTATGTCTTAACAATGAGTACGGATTTTTCGGACATGTGTAATTTAAAGGCCATTGAATTAATATTAAAATATCTTCCACGTTCTGTGAAAAGAGGAAATGATATGGAGGCACGAGAGAAAATGCAGTTAGCCGCTTATATCGCAGGATTGGGGTTTGGAAATGTTTCTGGTGGAATTGAACATTCAATGGGTCATTCATTTGGGGCCTTGTTTCACGTGCACCATGGGGTATGTGTTGGACTATTTCTATGTGCTTCAATTGCATATCAATCAAAGGTAACAAATCGCTTTTTGGACTTAGCGAGGTTATTTAGCGTTAGTACAGAAGGAAGAAAGCGTAATGAGATATTAAAAGAATTATTAGAAAAATTAAGAGAGTTCATGAGGTCGGCAAAGTGTCCTATTTCTATAAGAGACCTTGAACAACCAAAAATTTCCAAGGAAGATTATTTAGCCAATATTGATCAAATGGTTGAATTTGCATTCAATGATTATTGCACCTTATCTTCCTCACGCAAGATTGATCCTCCTCAATATAGAAAGATTTTTCTTATGTCATATGAAAACAAAATAGAAGATTTAATGGATATATATTATAAATAGAGAGGAGATGATAACAAATGACACAATTATTTGGATATAATGGAAAAATTGCATATATAGACTTAAGCAATCAGAAGGTTGATATTAAAGATCTTGATCCTCAAATTGCAGAAAAATATATTGGTGGAGTGGGTTTATCAGCAAAACTAACCTATGATCTCCTTACGGATAAAGATTATGAAATATTAAAATCAGATCCGTTTGCTGGTATTAACCCACTGATTTTTGCAACTGGTCCTTTAACCGGAACTGCTACACCCTCTAGTAGCAGATATTCCGTAACTGGAATATCTCCTCTAACAGGGATTTGGGGTGAATCAACATCAGGTGGATTTTTTCCAGTAATACTAAGAAGATGTGGATATGATGCATTAGTTATAACTGGGGAGGCTAAAGAGCCTTCATATTTATTTATTAGTGATGGGGAGATCAGTTTTAATGATGCTAAGAATATTTGGGGCAAAAATACAAGGGAGACAACAGAATTAATTAAAAAAGAACTTGGTGACGATAAAATACGTCTTGCTTGTATCGGACAAGCTGGTGAAAATTTAGTTAAATATGCCGCAATTATAAATGATGAAGGAAGGGCAGCCGGAAGATGTGGTCTCGGAGCTTTAATGGGCAATAGGAACTTAAAAGCAGTGGTTGTTAAAGGGAAGAAAATAATAGAATATTCTAATAGAAGTGAATTAACAGGTAAAGGCAAAGATGCTCTAAGAAATGTTCATAATGCGTTCAGTACTAATTTTTTTAGTCATTATGGAACATTATGTTATACAGATATGGGAATGATATTAGGAGATGTTCCAGCAAAATATTTCTCAAGCTCTGAATTTATTGCGGAAAATTTAACTGGAAGGACTCTAAAGGAACGATATCCAGTTACAAGTTACTTATGTGCTGGATGTACCATAGGTTGTGGTAGAACAACTATTACTTCAATAAATGGAAAAGAAGTTGAAGTTGATGGACCAGAATATGAAACAACTGCATCTTTTGGGCCAATGTGCGGCATTTTTGATTTTAAGCCAATAATTGAAGCCAATCATATTTGCAATCTTGAGGGTGTTGATACAATTTCTAGTGGAGTTTCAATATCATTTTTAATTTACCTCGTTGAAAATAAAATCGCAATTGATAAAATTCAAAAATATTTATCAGATATTACTTTGGAGGAAATAAAATGGGGAAATAGTGAAATAATGCTTAAACTATTAAATAAAATCATTAGAAAGGAGGGAATTGGAGAATTACTTGCAGAAGGAGTACGAATTATGGCTAATAAATTAGGTGTAGATCCGGGATTAGCCGCTCATGTAAAAGGTCTGGAAATCCCAATGCATGACCCAAGGGCATATGCAGGTCAGGCTCTTACATATATGACTTGTTGCATAGGTGCTAGCCATGAAAAAGGTGATTTCTTTAATATTGATGGTGATGCTGCATCATTTTCAAAAATAAGAAAAAGTGACCGATTTAATATTAACGAGAGAGAGGAATCTGTTATGGCTTTACAAGATTTAACATGTATATATGATTCTTGCGTAATTTGTAATTTTCCTCATATCAATATTCCCGTTATGGGACGTTTATTAAAAGCCGCTACTGGTTTTGAATCTCTTGGGAAAAAGAAATTATTTATGAGAGCAGGAGAAAGGGCATCAAATGTTAAGAGACTGATTTCATGCAAATTAGGAACAACAAGAAAATATGATACCTTACCAGAAATTGTCACCAGAGTTTTAGAGAGTGGCGGTACCGCAGGATTTAAATTAGATTTATCAGAAAATTTGAAAACATACTATGAAAAGCGAGGATGGAATGATAACGGTGTCCCAACGAATAAAAAATTAGATGAATTGGAAATCTAAATTAACCTTAATTTTTTTTTGTTTTTCTACAAAAAAGAATCTCTATTTACGATTAAATTTTTATTTCTATTATAAAACTTTAAAAAATTGGTCCAATCGTTCCCTACTTTGATATTTCAAAAGTTTTTTTAACGATTTTTTATCTATACTATCAGTTGCCAATAGAAAAGTCTTGAATTCTCCATCTTGCTTAAAGTTAGCAATTATTTCTATGGTTTTATCATCTTCTATTTTTACACTCTTTATTGTATCAAAATTATATATTTGTCCAGATCTTAATTTTATTTCCACCATTTTTTAAAACCAATTAACTTAGATGTGCTACCTTGTGAGTAATTATTACTTACTATAAAGATAAAATCAATTTATTTTAAGGTATAATTGATTTTAAAATTTTGTTAAAAAAAATAAAATAAAAAAAATAAAAAATCTATAGATTTACATCATTCCAGGAGGCATTCCTCCCATTCCTCCCATTCCTCCCATTCCTGGAGGCATTCCACCCATTCCACCACCTGGAGGCATTGGGGGCATAGCAGATTTTGAGCCGGCGATTATATCGTCAATACGCAGGATAAGGCTTGCCGATTCGTAAGCAGATTTTATGGCTTGTTTTTTTACAATGGTTGGTTCAATAACATTTAAATTCATCATATCTTTCTCGATTTCTCCCTTTTCCAGATCAATTCCCGCATATTTATTACCACCTTGATGAGCAGCTCTTAATTTAACCAAAATATCAATTTGATCAAGGCCACCATTTTCAGCAAGTGTAGTCGGAACAATATCTAAACTATCGGCAAATATATCAACAGCTAATTGTTCTCTTCCTCCAAGAGTGGTTGCAAATTTTCTTAATTGAATAGCAGTCTCTACTTCTGGAGCGCCTCCACCGCCAACAATATTTTCATCTTCGATAACATCTTTAGTTACACTTAAAGCATCATGTATCGCACGTTCTGCTTCATCTACAATTAATTCTGTTCCCCCACGGATTAAAATCACTACTGCTTTTGGATCCTTACATTTTTCAACAAAAATCCAAGAATCTTTCATAATTTTTCTTTCTTCTACTAATCCCGCGTAACCAATTTTGTCTTTATTTAAATCACCAAAACCTGTAAAAATCATACCACCTGTTGCTTTGGAAAGCTTTTCTAAATCTGATTTTTTGACTCTTCTTACAGCTAATACTCCAGCTTTAGCCAGAAAATGTTGAGCCATATCGTCAATACCTTTCTGACAAATTATTACATTTGCACCAGTATTGATAATGTTATCCACCATATCTCGAAGCATTTTTTCCTCCTGATCAAGATATGCTTGTATCTGCTCCGGACTAGTGATTTGCAACTTACTATCAAATTCTGTTTTTTCAATCTCTATTGCCGATTGAAGCAATAAAATTTTAGCGTCTTTAATAATCTTTGGCATGCCAGGATTAACAACTTCTTTATCCAAGATAATACCTTTAATTAATTTTGTGTCATCTATACTTTCTCCTTCTTTTTTCTGAATTTGAACCTTATCTAAATCGGCTTTCCATTCTCCATTTACTTGCTCGGCAACAGAAATTATAGCCTCTACGCAAATATCTGAGAGTAAATCTCTTGATTCTGAGACCAATTTAGAAGACATCGAAGTCATTGCTACTTTCTTGAGTATATCCTTATTATCTATAGTTGCTTTTTCTGAGATATTATCCAAAATTTCTAAACTTTTATCAGCGGCTTTTCTAAAACCTTCAGCTATTATAGTTGGATGAATTTTTTGTTCTAATAATTTTTGAGAACGTTTTAATAATTCTCCAGCAAGTATTACTGCAGTAGTTGTTCCATCTCCAACCTCTGAATCTTGAGTTTTGGCGACTTCTACCATCATCTTGGCTGCTGGGTGCTGCACGTCAATTTCTTTTAAAATTGTGGCACCATCATTTGTGATTACAATGTCGCCGAATTGGTCCACTAACATCTTATCCATTCCCTTTGGACCAAGGCTTGTTCGAATAGCCTCGGCAATTGTTATTGCAGCGGCTATGTTGTTGCTTTGAGCGTCTTTACCTTTAGTTCTTTCAGTTCCTTCTCTTAAGATTAGAACCGGTTGACCACCTAGTTGCATTTTTAAATTTCATCTCTTCCTTTTAAATTTCAAAATTTTTTAATACTATTTAAATGATCTCTATGTCATATAGATTTTAAATTTTTCTCTATTTTAACCTAGAAATATTTAATTTCAAGAGAATAAGAATTTAAAGAAGTTATTTTGAGCGTTCTCTTCTTTTTGGCCGTAGATCCTTACTCCGGCACACTCTACACTTTACCGCTTTAATTGGATTATGCGCTCCGCATTTTCTGCAAATTGAATGTTTAGCTATTAAATGGTAAGTTGCGATTTTCCGTTTGTAAGGGTCATCTATGGGCATTATCGAGCACTGTTTTGAAATTAATATAAAAAATATTAGATACTTTAAAAGATACTTAATAATCTATAAAATTTTCGAAATTTTCTATTTACTCTTAAGGTAAATCAAAAATTTAATATTTGATTTTTCTTTCATTTGATTATTAATAGAGATAAATTGAGATTAATAATAGAAAAGTAGATATGGATTAGAAAGCAAATGCCAAGAGAAATTTTTGATTCAGATCAATTCATAGAATTAAGTAAAATTGCTATTCATTGTAGAGTAAAGCGTAGGAAAGAAGATGTTAAATTAAAATTAAGGACTAAGAAGTACTTATTTACTTTTAAAACAGATTTTAAAACTGCAGAAGATCTGATAAATAAAATAGATTGTTCAATTATAGAATTGTGAAAGAATGTATAAAAGGTAAAAGAAAATTTTAGATTTACCGGCAGATAAAACATGCATTAAATCGTCATTTTTATGTTCAAATTGTAAGCGGAAGTTAGAAAATAATGAAATTTCACAATTTGATTTAGAGATCGCAAGAGATCTTTTAGAAATAGAAGCAAAACACCCCTCATTAGAAAAGGCTTCTTTATATAGGACTATTGATTTTGGAGATGTTGTGATTTTTATTGTAGGAAAGGGAGATAAACTTAGATATAATGGGGAGATTTTAAAATTTCTGAGAAAGAAATATGATATTTCATATTTAATATTAGTTGAAAAAACTAAAAAAATTAGACAAATTGTAGAGAGTTTAATTTCTCCGGGTAAATTGATTGGATTAAATGAAATTTTTGTGCCTACGGGAGATGTTGAGTATAAAGCAATAATTAGTAAGATTGATAAAGACAAAATTCTTTTTACTAAAGATGAGCTTGAAGAGCTTATTGAGGAGATATCTACTCAAATTATAAGAATTAATTTTGAATAAATGGATAATTTTTCTTTTTATTGATTGTTTCACTGAGAGGATTTCATATGATTGCAATTGAATACAAACAAGTTATTTTAATAAGGACAGATCTTGGAATGAGTGCGGGAAAGAAGTGTGTTCAATCCTGCCATGCAAGTGTTAGCTCGTCAGATTTAGTTAGAAAACGAGATAAAATAGTATGGAAGCAGTGGATGAATACAGGTCAAAAGAAAATTGTATTAAAAATTAAAACTTTAGAAGAGTTATTATCAATTTATCGTAAAGTTTTAAAAGAAAAAATACTATGTTTTTTAGTTCAAGATGCTGGTTTAACTCAATTGGAATCTGGAACTATTACAGCTTTAGGTATTGGTCCGGCAAAATCAGATATATTAGATAAAATTAGTGGAGAACTTAAACTCTTATAACGATTAAAATGGAAAAAATTCGACTTAGAGAAAATGAAAAATACGTTGGAATCGAATATTATGGAACCAGTGAGAGAGGAATAGGGGGTATTATTAAACATAAATTTAAGGATTTTATTGTTAGGGAGATTACACGAGAAAGAAAAATATTAGAAATAAGGGAAGATCGTCCAGAGGTAGTTTTCCTACCAACAGGTAAATATACTACTTTTAATGTTACCAAGGTAAAACGAGATACATTAGAAGTATTAAATATTATTGCACATGAACTTGGTATTCCATCCGAACATATTTCTTATTCTGGGTTAAAAGATCATCGAGCGATTACTGTTCAACAAATGTCAGTTAAAGGCAATGTAATAAAGATATTGAAAAAAATTAAAAAAAAAAACATATTTATTAGAGATATAAGGTCTACAAAACATCCCGTTAAAGTGGGAGACAATTGGGGGAATCACTTTTCAATCATAATTAGAAATATAGAAGGTTATCGAAAATTAAACAAGAATATTGAAGCAATTAACCAATTTTTAAATAAATATGGGTTCCCAAATTATTATGGCTTACAGAGATTTGGAATCTATCGCCCAAATTCTCACCTTATTGGTAAATATATTTTACAAAAGAAATACAAGAAATCAATAGAAGAATTTCTGATGAGAATTTATTCAATTGAAGAGATAAAAAATATAGGTGGAAGGAAAGAAATTTCTGAGATTATTGAACGTATGAATTCATTTGATGAAATCCCAAGAAAATTTGAATTTGAAAAAAAAATCATTGATTACTTGGCCAAAAATGGAGAAGATTATTTTGGATGCTTATCATCTCTTTCTAAGAATATACTTAATTTAGTTATTAGTGCATATCAATCTTATTTATTTAACAAGGCTCTCTCTAGGAGAATTCAATTGGGTTATCCAAGATTTAAACCTGTAAAAGGAGATTTAATTGGTATATTAGAGGATGAAATGGCTAATTTAACTAAAATAAAGTATTTATATAATGGAAATTTAAAAAAACCTTTAAAAAAGGCATTAAAAATCGATCGAGCAGCAATTATTTCCCCAATAATAGGATATGATTCTGAATTAAACCCCTCGCATTTAATGTCTAAAATCTATTTAAAAATATTGAAGGATGAAGAAATATTAAGAGATATTTTTAACCTTCCAGAATTTTCCGCTTTAAATTTCCCCGGGACATATAGGCCCATATCTATAAAACCTAGGGGATTGAAAATTGTTAAAATCGATGATGATGATTTATTTCCAGGAAAAAAGAAAATAAGATTAGATTTTGACTTAAGAAAAGGTTCTTATGCTACAATGTTATTAAGGGAGTTCATAAAACATCCTTAAATATTAAAAAATTATTAAGTGCAATTTTAAATTAATTTAATGCTTTTCCACATTTCATACAGAATCTTGCTTCTGGCTCTAATTGCGCTCCACAGTAAGGGTAATATCTTGCGTATTCTAGTGTTCTTGCTTTTACACTTTCTAATTGATCTGGAGGTTTTTGATAAGTATATGAGGTTAAATCTTTTAATTTTGCTAAAGAGAAATAACCGATTAATTTAAAAATTATGCCGATGATGCCCGTGATTATTAGAAAAATTAATGCCGTACATAAAGCTGCCGTCTTTAAATTTTTAGAGCCATCTATTGCTGCTTTTGAAATATTTGGAGGAAACATGGAAGCATTTTCTATAAAAAAGTTATTTAAATTATCCCAAGCCTTCATTTCAATTATCGAGGCTATAATGATTATAGCAAATACAATACCAAGAAAAATAAAGAGAATCATTATCATCTCCAAAATAGAAGATATTTCAAGTGTAGATGGGGGATAAGGGTAAAATTTTGACATTATATCAACTAAAAAAAAACTCATCACTCCTAACAAAATCGCGAAAAGAACATTTGTAAAAATGATAGCCCCGAGTAATAATGAATGAAATTTCGCCAAGTTATGATTATTTAGTTGTAGATTTATCCTTTTTACATTTACTAATGCACTAATATTAAAAATTAGTAAAAGTATAGATGGAATTGTTGATATTAATAGAAAAACAATAAATAAAGTAGTTGAAAGTATTAAACTAAAAAAGGTTAATAGTATACTTATTATAGGACCTATAATCACGATTATTGCTACAATTCGTATTTTTCTTCCAAATTCGGAGAATTCATAATTAATATTAACATCTGTCATAGTTGGATTCACCTTCAATTTATATTTGAATTAAAATATTTGGAATATTTATCATTTTGAATTTAATTTTTAATAAGGGAATCACTTTATTTAAATTAAGTATTATTATAAAAAGAAATTGAATATTACTAAGAGGAACGATTATAAATGTCTATGGATGAGATGGAAGACTTTAGAAAAACTCATTATACGAAAGATATAATTCCTGAGTTAATAGGAAAAGAAGTAATTCTTGGTGGCTGGGTTCAAAATTATCGTGATTTAGGAGGATTAAAATTCATTATTCTACAAGATAAATTTGCCGAACGACAAATTACATTAAAGAAAGGTGTTGTTTCTAATGATCTTTTTGATGTTAAAGTAGGATATCAATGGAATATAATGGTAAAAGGCATCGTTAAAGAATTTAAAAAAGCACCTGGTGGAATAGAGATAATACCTTCCCAAATCAAGATTCTGAATAAAACTCCACAAAAATTACCTATTGATATGACTGGAGAAACAGTTTCAGAATTGGATATTAGGTTAGATAACCGTGTTTTAGATTTAAGATCTAAGAAAAATCAAGCCATCTTTCGAATAAGGTCAGAAGTGATCAATTCAATAAGAGAGTTTCTTTTAAAAAATAATTTTACAGAAATTACAACACCAAAAATTATAGCTTCTGCTACAGAAGGTGGGACAGAACTCTTTCCAATAATATATTTTGAGGAGGAGGCATTTTTAAGTCAATCAGCTCAACTATATAAAGAACAATTATGTAGCGTTTTTGAGAACGTGTTTGAAATAAGTCCTGCCTTCAGAGCCGAAAAAAGCCATACGAAACGTCATTTATGTGAGATTTTTACGTTAGATGTTGAAATGGCTTTTGCAAATATGCAAGATGTATTAAAATTACTTGAAGAAATGATTCAATTCATAATAAAAGACATTAGAGAAAAAAGATTGGATGATTTAAAAATTTTAAACATGGAAAATAAAACAATTGTTCCTAAAATACCGTTTCCAAGATATACGTATAAAGAGATAATTGAAAAAATTTCAACCGAATTTAATATAAATGTAGAATTCGGAGAAGATATCTCAACGGAGGCTTATAGAAAATTGGGTGAAGTATTACCGGGTTATTATTTTATAATTGATTGGCCAACATCGAGTAAGCCATTTTATATTATACCCTACAAAGATAAGCCAGAATTAACAGAATCCTTCGATTTACAAAAAGGATATCTTGAACTCACATCTGGAGGAACGAGAGTTCATAATAAGGAATATTTAGAGAAAAGATTAGAAGAAAAGGATTTAAACCCCATATCTTTTGAATCTCATCTAAGAATGTTTGATTTTGGCATGCCTCCGCATGCAGGAGCTGGGTTAGGAATTGACAGATTTATAACCGTATTATGCGGTTTAGATGATATTAGAGAGGCTGTAATGTATCCAAGAACGCCAGATCGGCTTACTCCTTAAAAATTTATTATGAGGTTTGTTATGATCGAAGATTATTTAAAAGCTGGAAAAGCCACTGTAAGTGCAAAAAAGTTGGCACGGCAAATTTCCAAACCTGGAACTCCATTAATTGAAATTTGTAATAAATGTGAAGAAAAAATAATGGAAAATGGAGCAGAACTGGCATTTCCTTTAAATATTTCATTAAATGAAATCGCAGCCCACTATAGTTCTCCAATTGATGATCAGAGTGCAGTACCTGAAGAAGGGTTACTAAAATTAGACTTTGGAGCGCATGTTAATGGGTCCATTGCTGATACAGCCATCACAATAAATTTAAACCAAGATGAAAAATTTGATACATTTATTATAGCTGCAGAAGAAGCATTAGAAGCAGCAATTGAAAACTTTCAACCCGGTGTTAAATTATTTGAGATAGGAGAAAAAATTTCAGAGGAGATCATTAAACATGGATTAAAACCGATAATGAACCTTGGAGGACACAGATTATTACAATATACTTTACATGCAGGGGAATTTGTTCCTAATTTCAAAGATAAAACTCATAATCAAGAAATTCATATTGGGGATGCATATGCGATTGAACCATTTACCACAAACGGGGTCGGACGTGTAAAAGATGGAAAAAATAGTTATATTTATAGATTTCATAAAGTTATCAAAAAAAATATATCGTATGAAATGAAAACTGCAATAAGCCAAATTAAACAAAATTTTTCAGCACTTCCATTTTCCCCCCGAGCGATTTTAAAAAAAAAGTTATTACCAAAAAATAAAATAATGCCAATTATAAATCGTCTAACTGGTAAAGGAGCTCTTCAGCATTATCCAATTCTTGTTGAAATAAGAAATGGATTTGTCGCACAAGCAGAGCATACGGTTGTAGTCAATGAAAATGAGACAATAATAACCACTAAGTAACAAATTAAATAAAGAAAATTTGTAAGAAAATTTGAAAAATTATAATAAGTTATCTTTAATCATTCTCTGTGCAGGAGAAGGTAAAAGAATTCAAAAATTCTTTCCAAAAATTCCAAAATCTTTAATAAAAATAAAATGCCTTGGAAAATCAATACTTGAATTTACTCTATTACAATTTTTAAATCTAAATTTTAATAAAATTTATCTTATTTATGGATATAAAGCGAACACTTTTATCAAGTATATTAAAGATTTGGAATCAAAAAATAAAATTGATAAATTTCGCTTAAATAATTCAATAATTCTTGTAAATGCGAAAAAGAATTACCAAAAAGGATCATTTCATTCATTTTTGGAAATTTTTAACGAACCTAATTTTACTCTCGATGATAATTTCTTCTTATTAATTCCCGGTGATACACTATTTGAAGATGAATTAATTAATGCAATACTTGGATGCATTAAAGAAGAAATAAAGAAGAGGGTTAATATGTCAATTATTTTTTATCGTGAATTTGATAAAAATTTAATAGAAATTTATAAATCGAAAAAATGTTTTTCTATTTCTGTTGTAAATATATTGAAGGAAAAAAATCATGAATTCTTAAAATCTATAGAGCAGATTGATATTAAATCTATTAAATTAGAAAAATCCATTTTTCAAGTGATTCCAATTTATTTATTCCCTTCTAAATTTTTAGAAGAAATAAGAGATTCGATTGATATTAATCTGGATGACTACTCAAATTTAACAGAATTCATCAATAATGTCTATTTAAAAGAAAAACAAGTTCTTACTCATAAAATAAATAAATCTTTAAATTTTTTTGAAGTAGATACAATAGAAGATTTACAGTTTTTAGAAGCACATTATAAAGCAAAATGATTTGAAGATTTTAAAAAAAAAGGGGATAATAGTAGTTTTGCATTAGAAATCTTCAGAATCATTTGAATCCTCTTTTTTTTGATAGATTTTTAATTGAAATAGAGGAAATTTTGGAAGATTCTAATTCATTTATCATTCTGGGATATTTGGATATATCAGAATTATATATCTAAGTTTTTTTTTCGAGTAGAATTTGTATTTTATAATTTCAGAGAAGTCAGTATTATGATTCTCTGTGTCAGAGTTTGGTAAACATTGTATATTATGATGATTGAAAACTAATTTCTACCGAATTATACCATTTAACAGTAAATCAATAACTTATACGGTTAATGTCCATATTGGATTCTCTGCAGCCGATTTTTATTTTAAAGAGAGGTTTTCTGATGGCTTTAAGTTTATTTGAAAGGTAACTAATTTCCTAATGACTTATCTTATTGCCTATGAATCAATTACTTATATCAGAGAAGCCCTTATTTAATTCTCTGCATTAAAGTTTGTTTAAGAAAGACTTTTTATTGATCGAATTTTTGATTTAATTGAATAAAGTCTAGTTTTTGGATTAATTTTTGACGAATTTAAGGTAATAATTATCTAAGGTTCCCGAAATTTTGTTTGGATATCTAACCAATGCAAACGGATACTATTATCCAAATAATATAAGAAAATTCATATTTATAAATATTTAGTAAATATTTTAATAAGAGATTATTATTCTATTTATATATGTGAAAATTTTACCCTATTATTGGGGAAATTATTATATGAATGAAAGTTCTGATAAAATACCAATTAACATAAATATTTTTGACTGTGGAACAATTAAGGCATCTTTTTATAGACATTTAAGTCCTTTTTCAGTTATGGAAATTTTAGAAAAATTACCACTTACTATTAGGGGGAGATTTAATTTTATAGGTTCGAAGACTCATTGGATGCTTTCCCAAATAGGCATATCAGTGGGTCCTGACTCTAAGGCAACGCTAACGGTTGAGAAGGGAGATATTGTTTATTGCCCCCAGACTGACAGTGTTTATATCTTTATAGAGAATGATATACTTCAAACAAAAATGAATAAAATTGGGAAAATTAATAATATAGAGGAGATAAATTTATTTTCTAATGCAAAGAATGGAACTAATACCGAATTAAAATTAAGTAATTAAATGTTAATTTATTTTTCTTTCTTTTGCCGATCTTCCAAATATCGACTCCAATCGAACCCAAATATAAACATCATAATTGTTAAAGTCAAAATTAACATAATACCTTCAATTATCACATCTTGAATTGGAGTTAATTCTGCACCAATCCCTAAAAGTCCTAGTCTCACCAATACTGGCCAAGTGCAATAGAATAAAGTCGTAAAAGTCTTCCCAATCCATCCAGGCAATAATGCCTTGTACCATTTATAGTGAAGCAAACCAAGTGGAATATATAATAAATCATCTGGGGCAGGAGTTAGGGCAAATAGGAAAATGTATAGCGAAGTTCGTTTATCATTTTCTACAACCAATTTTCCAAACCCACTTAAATTCTTCATGATTTTGGAACTTGAAGCATCTATTAATTTCCCAGCCCCATATCCAGCGATATAGCCAGCTAACTCTCCAACAGCACAACCTAATCCCCCAAATACGACAAAACCCATGATTTCCATCCAAAAATTACTATTAGCTAATATTTCTTCAAATAATAATCCCTGATTTCCGTATTTCATTAATAATGAATTTGATAATGTAAATAAAATGAATGGAAAAGGAATTGGGAAGCCGATACTTGCAGATCCTATTAAGCAAACTAAAAAAACAATAAATACCCCCCAGAAATAATTAGTATCTTCTGTTAGAATCACAAAAGAAGAGCGCACTGATATTACAAAGTCTTGGAATTCAGGACTCACAAAAAATAATAATAAATACACAGAAACTGCAATATAGAAGAAAATAAAAACTCCTAGTAATCGCTTGGAGAGGGTCATGATTAATTAAAATTATTTTGAGTTATTAATCTTATTTAGTAATGATTCAAGCTCAAATTCTCAAACACAATGCTGATTGAAAAAACACTAATGGACTAAAGGCAATAAATAGCAGAAAATAGACTTCTTCTAAGAATTAATGAATTATTTTGTAGATAATTCGATTTCAATTCTAGAGATTAGTTCTTTATTGTGATTTTTGCTATTTCTTTTATAATGTTGACCTCTGATTCGAGAATCTTGGTTTCTCCCATAATTCCCATAATTATTCCTACGCGAACTTATAGATATATTGCTAATATCGACTCCTGGATACATTCTTCTTTTTAGATCAACAGCGGTTTCGACAGCGGTTGCGATCTCGTCTCCTTCTCCTTTAATCAGAATAGTCCTCGTTCCAGCAGTGAATGCAAATATGCCATCTGTCGTGTATTTATTTTTGTCCCGTCGTGTTCTTACAGTGATAATCTTAGGGTTCATATTTAAAAAAAGGATATTTAAAACTATATAATAGAAATTTTAATATTACAGAATAAAAAGCTTGTTATATTTGCGTTATTTTTTACTATTATTTCAAGTAAATTTATATTTTAACATGACTTTTTAAAAATCAGAAATTCAAAAATGGGATGATTTTTATGGAAGGATCTCGAGAGTTTATACCTAAAATTAAAAAGGATTTGGATAAATTAGCTGAAGTATTTCAATCAGAATTAATTAACCAAAAAGAAATAATAACAGAATTGAAAGCAAGATTAAATGAAAAAGAGTATTCTAAAGATAAGGTGGAAGCATTAAAAAAAGAATTTCAAGATCTTAAAGATAAATTTGGAAAATTAAAATTAGAGAAGAATAAAGAAATTCAGGAAGCGAATGAGAAAATTACCCAATTAGCTGAAGATAATGAAAAATTAGAGAGAAAATTAAGGGGATTTAGAAAAACAATAAATATTGTATCTAATTGGGTCGAAGAAAGAAAAGAATCAATCGATGTTTTAATTTCCTTGTGTGAAGGACTTTCAAATATAGAAGAGATTTCTAAAGAAACAATGATACCTAGAGTTGTGCTTAAAAATAGAGTAATTCCAATGTTATTAGAAAAAAATTTAATTTTATTTGATGACGATTTAAATAATTTAAACCTCAAATAATTAGTTATCTGTTTTTTTAAAAATATTCTTTAAAATTTAGAATATTACATTTATTTCATTTTGAATTTTAATTTTTCTTCAATAATCTCAAGTTCTTTCGTATAGGAATTAAGTCTTTCATCTAAATATTCGATTATCCTGCGTTCATCAGTATCCAAATAGTCATTATAAGGGCGAATGATGTCCAATTTTTCATTAAATCTAGTTTTAATCTTAACTAACCATTCTTTTGGTTTCAATAATTTTTTCTCCAGCTCTGTTTTAAATTTTTTTCTTGTGTCCTCAAATTTCTTTTTAGCTTCAGATTTAGTAGATGTTTTATCTTTTAGGATTTTTTTCAATTTTCGTTTTGATTTAGCTATTTCTTTCTCTAACTTTTCTCTATAATGCGGAACACGATATTTTTTTTCTAGGAATTTTGGATTATATTCATACAGATAACGATCTGCCTCCTCTTCAGCTAGCTCTTCTGAGGTTGTAATTTTTTTATCTCTTTTCGGAACTAAAATTAATCCAAAATTTCTTTGTAGTTGAGCCATTAACCTTTTTCGTAATATATTATGAATATAATGCAATAATTCCTTAATCTCTTTAAATTTTGGAAGTATTTCCTTAGCTTCATTATTAACGTTATTTATTGCTTGATCAACAGGAACATCAAATTTTAATTCTGCAAATGCATATTTTGAATAAACTCCACGAGATGGATCAACAAGTCGAAGTGCTTTAATTCCCGGGAAATTATTGGTCTGTTCTGTGTGATTGTATACAATCCCAATTGCATGCGGATTACAACCTTGATATCCTAGGTGGGTTTTTTTATCAACTCCACTAAAGAAAAATCCAAATTCTGGATGTGTATGCCACC
>JAHLWE010000272.1 GCA_019058135.1 Promethearchaeota archaeon
AAACAGATTCATTCATAAATACTATGTTAAAATACTTCTTAGAATCTATTCAGACTTTAATTCACTGAATTTTATATCCAATCTCTATTTTTCTTTATTATCCTTATATTGCAATTATTGCAGAACCCGTAGTGGTGATTCTATCATCTTGAGTTTTACTAATGACTTCAACTTGAACGAGATTTTCGCCATTTTCTTTATATTTTTTTACAACTATTCCTGTGATTGATAAAGTATCATTTTCATTTGTCATACCAACGAATCGAATTTTGAAATTTTTAAAAATACCTT
Source organism: Promethearchaeota archaeon (assembly GCA_019058135.1). Classification (GTDB taxonomy): domain Archaea; phylum Asgardarchaeota; class Lokiarchaeia; order Sigyniarchaeales; family SOKP01; genus 6H3-1. Next base: position 292 of record JAHLWE010000272.1, read on the forward strand.
CCTTTGCCCAGTCAGATATATAACTTCCAACCATTGACATTACCAGCATTCCGTGCGCAATACACCCAGAGATTCCCGTCTGTTTTGCGAAACCCTCATCATAGTGTAGTTTATTGTAATCTCCTGATGCTGATGCATAATCTACCAGTTGTTGCCGATTAATTGGACCTTTCTTAACTTCTGGAAGTTCTAAATCTTCCGAAATTTCTTCAAAATTTAATTTATCTATCAATATTTTTTACCTTTAAATGAATTTAGTGAAATACAATAAATGTGCATATTGAGTCCCACAATTTTTCTTTAGTTTCTTTATTTTTACCTGTTGTAACTGCGATTACAACATCCATTTTACCTCTTTTACCTTCTTTTTCATCGATGCTTTGTACTTTGGTTTGATATATAATATTATCTCTCGCAAAACATGGGGAATAATATTTATACTCTCTACCACCATCTAATAATTTCTTATAATCAATTCCCAATGTAGCAAAAAAATTTTTATTCCCGGAAAATGTAAATTTAGTATAAAATGTAGGCGGACATGGAATATCCTTAAAACCTTGCTTTTTTGCTTCATTTAAATTATAGTAAATTGGATTAAAATCTCTGATCGCATTTGCAAATTGAGCAATTTCCCATCGTGTGATAGATATTTCACTTAATGGAAATTCATCACCAATAAAATTCCTATCAAGCTTCATTTTTATATCAAATTAATTACTCTGAGATCAATTTTTATAGTTCAAATTATATCTATTTATAGAATATAAAAAATTTTTGTAGAATAATGAAAATTTGCATTTATCCAAAATAATTTATCGAACATATTAGTAAAGATGATAAAGAAATCGCGAAATAAATTATGTCCGAAAATGATAATATAAAAACATCAAAAGGAATTCTTAAAAAATTTTCAGATAGATTTAATGATGTTACATCAGCTTTAATGTCAAAATTTAATGAAATTTATGAATCGATTACTTCCATTCAAAAAACTCTAGATAATATCAGTGTAATTCAAATTCAGAGTGATGAATATAAGCAGAGTATGTCAGGTCTAGCAAAAGATATCACAGAATTGAATCAAAAAGTTTTAGATATGCCACAAATTAGTCCTACTGAAATAGAGGAAAAAGCTTCAAAACCAGATCAGGAATTAACTGATGTTTTAGATGCATTAGATGCTATGATAGAAGAAAAACCTAAGGCCATGCCAAAAAAGGATGTAAAGAAAAAAGAACCTCCAAGTGTATTACCCCGTGAACAACCACTCCCCATCCTAACACCAAAAGGTATACTAGAATCAGATATTAGCTTAACTCCAGTACCAAAATTAAAACAATCAATAGCGGTCGATACAGGTTTGACTCCTATCCCAAAATTAACACCCAAATTAGAAGAATCTTCTAAATCACAACAAGAAATTAAACCTCAAGAAGTTACTTTAGAAGAAATGACATCAGAACTAAAGGATTTAGCTCCCAAATTGGAACAGAAAAAAAAAATTAAAGAACCATTAAAGAAAATACCAGAAAAAATTTTAAATATACAAAGTTCAGATGATATATTTTATAATTTAATGATAGATATTGATTTATCTGAGAATCACCAACAGTTAGGCTCAATAATTAAATTAACATCTGATTTATTAAAGACATTTGTTAAATTTCATAAAGTATTGTTTGATATGATAAAGGTTGCTTCAAATGTAAATCGAGGAAAAGGAGAACTTACTGTTGAATTTAAAAACAGTATAAAGAAAAAAGCTGAAGAATGGAAAAAAGAATTATTAAATATTTAACATGAATTATATACTACTTCGAATCTAAACTTTTCTTGATCTTAGCCAAGTTTCCGTGATTAAACTGTTAAACAATTTAATATGAGCAGAATCTTTTGTATAAAAAGCTAAATAATTATTAGGTTTAGTCCCAACAGCGCAAAAAAATAATTCCTCTCCATCTCTAAAAATAAGCCATCGATCTTCACTCTCATAACTTCTCATATTGATGTTATCAAGGCTTTCAAACTCTTCTAAAAGGTCAATGTGTTCTTCGACACTTGGATCTATTAAACAACTTATCCTCATATTTACTGATGATTTCACTTCAAATAAGTCTAAGTCTTGCAGATCTGAAATTGATGGAGTTGAAATTGAAACTGAATGTAAAGCATTTAATAGTATTTCTTTCATTTTTTTAATAATTTCTTCACTATCAATTTCAATCTCTGTAAAATCGATGAAAGGACCCCCGGTTCTACTCGCTTTAGATTGCATCTTTTCAAGTTCATTACTTAATTGTTCTATTTCATCATCAGTAGTAGCTAATTCTTCATTTAATTTGCCTAATTCACTTTCTAATTCTGCAATCTTTTTATCTTTTTCTTTTAAAACACTCTCATTAATTGTTGAACCTAATTGCTGAGATAAATCATCTATGGTTTTATTTTTTGTTTCAACCGTTTTTTGCAATGCGTCAATCTGAGAGTCTTTTAATCTAATTGAATCTTGAATAGTTTTAATTAAATCATCCTTGGTTTTAATTGTCGTATTGATTGTATTGATTTGATTATCTTTTAATTTAATCTGTTCAGAGAGGGAATCACTTACATTTTTATATTCTATGAAAGTTCTCCTTAATTCTTCAAGCTCCTTTTCCTTTTCTGCAAGTTCGCGTTTTAAATCTTCAATTTCAGAATTACTCATATTTATTTAACCCAAATCTAAATTCAAATTATAAATGTTAATAATTACAATATAAAATAATAATATAATTCGTAGTATTTCAATTTAAACATTAATTAATATTTTTTTCTTCTAATACCCTTAGAGTTTTACATTACAAATACATTTTGCCCTTTATAATTATCTGGTAATTTTGTAATTTCAACGATAATGCTCATTATTTATCTATAAAAGAAACAAGATTTATATAACTCTATTATTATGATAAGAGTATGGAAGACAAATCGATAAAATTTCTTGATGAAATTGACAATCTTATTTTGAAAGAAATGGATGAGAATTCAACAATCCTTGGTATTAGCGTAGGTACGGAGACAGGGCAAGTAATAAGTAGTAATTTTAAAAAAGATATCAAATTATCGGCAAATGAGATTATTGCTGTTTCAAGTAGCCTAATGTTTCTCTCATCTAATATTTCAAAACAATTGTTAAACCAAAAAGTTAAATATCACACAACTGTTGCCAAAAATGAAATATTAATAAATGCTTTAGCTAATAATATCAATGTTTCTGTGATCTTAGATAGAGAATTAACAGAATTGGAAGAAATCGGTTTATATCAGAAAAAAATAATGGATTTTGCAATTAAAATTTCTGCTTTTATCGAAACATCGGAATATAATAAAAAGGATATATTTGTAGAAATAAAACGAGCAATTCCAACAGCAATCTCAATTGCTATAATAACGAAATCTGGTTTACCTATAAAAATTCAATCGGTTATGCCTGATTCAATGATATCTGCGATTGCATCGGCTTTATTCAATCTTACAGATGTATTATTTAAAAAGAGCGTAGAATATTCATATATACGCGGTGATAATGGATTAATTATTGTCCATCAAATTGATGAGGAGAGATTATTAAGTATAGCTATTCCAGAAAAAAATGAAGATCTAATTGGCAGTTATATTGCTAGAATAAAAGAAATAATCAAGGAAAATAAATAAAAAATCTCTTATTTTATCAATAATTCTATCGATTCTAGTATACTTAATGCTCCTTTAAATGCTTTTGAGTAATTTTCTGCCTTATATAAAATAGAACATAGTGGTTCATGTTGTTGAATATCTCTACCTGGTACAGGAATATCTTCTACATTTTTAATTTGTTTTAATTTCTCAATTTTCCGATATGAAATCAATTTTGGAGCGAAATAAATAAATTTTGAGACAAAATTAATATTAATATCTAGATTTGAAATTATAATTTCTTTATCCGGATTTAAGCAGCAATTAATATGTTCATCAATTAAATTTCTATTCAAAGCAAATTCTGCTGCATTTATCGAACCTGGGATT
>JAHLWE010000273.1 GCA_019058135.1 Promethearchaeota archaeon
CGATTGCACCGATAAATTTCCTTAAAAAAGTTGTTGATTATGCGGAAGATTATAATTTTTTTATAGTCTATGATAATCCCTATTCTGAATTCACATTTAACGATTATATCGCTCCAACCCTTTTACAAATTAACCAGAATCATATAGAGATTAACACTGCTTCAAAAATGTTTTGTATGACAGGATTTAGATGTGGTTGGACAGCTGGTGATGAGTATTTGATTAGTGGATTAAGGAAAATCAAATCTCAGGTTGACTCCGGGTGTCCTATTTTTATCCAGAAGGCTGTTATCAAAGGTTTAAATGAATATAAATCAGAAAAAAAACCAGTATTTGTGGAAAAAAATATGAAAATATATGAAAAAAGACGAGATGTTTTAGTAAAGGGATTAAACGATATTGGTTGGAAAACCGAAAAACCACAAGCGACATTTTATATTTGGACACAAATACCAGAGGGTGAAAAGAGTTGCATGGATTTTGTTAAAAATTTAATTGATGTTGGTGTAGTTATTACTCCTGGAATTGGTTTTGGCCAATATGGTGAAGGTTTTGTTAGGTTTGCTTTAACTCAACCAATAGACAGAATCAAAGAAGCCATTGAAAGAATTTCACAAGCTATTAACAAATAATTTAATATCGATAATTATTTAAGTACAAGATTTTACAAAGAGATTTGTAAAAACTAGAAATGTTAGGAGAGTTTACTATTCTCTTCAATTTTACTTTTAAAAATTAAAAATAAAATTAAACCAACAACAAATCCTAGTGCGATATTAACAAGAAAACATACAAACGCAGATATTAAAATTATTGGAAAGGTTTTTAGCTTAAAATTTTTTAAGGAAATTTTTCCTAATAAAAACGCTGTATAAATAAGCATTGCTCCTAATATAGCTTCTGGAAACTCATTAAAAAGTAAAAAAAGCGTTTCAGAGAAAAAAATACCCAAAAAAATTTCCATAATACCTTCTAAAATCATTGAACCTCCCGTTCGTGCTCCAAATGCGTATTGAGCTGCTAATCCTCCAGAACCATGACATAACGGCATCCCTCCTAAAAACGGAATAACTGTATTCATAATACCCATATTAAATGCTAATGAATTCGCATCAATTGCATTTTCTTTTTCTGGAAATAAATCTCTAACTAATGCAACTGTGGCAATCATCACGTTTGTTAGAGTCAAGAACAATTGAGCAATCCCAGCAACTAACATTCCAATTAAAAAATTTTCCCAAGTAGGAATTTGGAAGTCAAATATTGGTATACTTAATTTGATGTCTGAAAAATAAACGGTGCCATTAAGAAATATTATAAAAATTCCCATAAATGTGAGAATTATCGCAGAAGGTACTGGTTTGTTTTTTATTAAGAGTAATATTATTACAATTGAAATAAAACCAAGAAGTAAGTCGTCTATAAATAAATTTAACGCTGCCCAACCCAAAATTAAAGCTAAACCAAGTTGAATTCCACGCACTGCAATGATGGGAACTTTTTTAACTAAATTATTTAATTTTTTTGAAAATCCAAGGATAATCCATATTATTCCTGTCCCAAACCCTGTTGAGATCACCAGATTAGGATGCCACTTTTGAGATAACGCAACTGTTCCAATCGTTTTTTGCGGTTGGACAGGTAAAGGAAGATTATACCTTACTCCCATTAAAATATTAGTAATTCCTAAACTAAAAAAAATACTTGCAGGGCTTAAACCTACAATTGAGATATATCCTATAACAAATGGGATTAATGTGCCCCAATCTCCAAAAGCACCTCCAAATTCTCTTATTGAGAATTTTTTTTGCTTTTTTTCTGAAAATTCTATATTATTATTATCTTTTATTTCCAAATCTAATCAAATCAAAAAAAAATACTAATATGATTTTTTTGTTATTTAAATGTTCTAAATTTTTTTAGCAATTTGAATATATTATTCTTTAATCACTTTATAAAAAAATTTGAAATAATTTATTAGGTAGTAATTATAATAGGGTGGGAATTTATGTCTAAAGACTTTTTATTCGAGATGTATCTAGACCATTTTAGAGAAAACTTTAATAAATATACAAGAAAAGCATTTCAACTGCTTCCTGAATTGGAAAAACCACGTATTCTTGATATAGGGTGTGGTTCGGGTGTTGCAACTATTGAATTGGCAAAGTTGAGTAATGGTGAAATAATAGGAATAGATATCGACCAATCTCTCTTAGATAAACTGAATAGAAAGATTGAAGAAAACGGCTTTTCAAATCGAATGAAAGCTTTAAAATGCTCTTTATTTGAGATGGATTTCCCAGATGAATATTTCGATATCATCTGGTCTGAAGGTTCAATATTCATAATTGGTTTTGAAAAAGGTCTTAAGGAATGGAGCCGGCTACTTAAAATTAACGGTTTCTTAGTTGTCCATGATGAGGTTAAAAATATGTCAAATAAGCTTAAGAAGATACCTAGCTGTAGCTATAGACTTATTAATTATTTTTCGCTACCCGAGGACGCTTGGTGGACAGAATATTATAGTCCTCTAGAAATACGAATCAAAGAACTATATATAAAATATGATAATGATTCAGAGGTTCTTAAGATATTTAAAAA
>JAHLWE010000274.1 GCA_019058135.1 Promethearchaeota archaeon
GGAAGTAAGACATATGTTTCTATTGGAAAGCATGATCTTAATGATATCAGCTGGTTTTATGGGGATGTTAATAGGAAGTTATTCAGCTTACTTGATGGAAAGTAATTTAAGCCTCCTCACAGAATTACCAACAATATTTTCTATCCCAATAGATACAATAATTAGAGTTTTTGGTATAAGTGTTATTGTTGGGATAATAGGAATGTATTTAATATTATTAAGACTGAGCAGACAGACTTTAATGGATATCTTTAGACAGACCTTTTAGATGAGACATTCAATAAATATGCGAAAATCTTTTTCAAATTCTTTTTTTATAAATTTTGTTTAAGAAAATCCACTAATTTGTTAAATGCTTGACTTCTATGAGATATTTTATTTTTTTCTTCAATCGGAATCTCAGAAAAGGTTTTATCTGGAAAGGTATCAGGTAAAAAAATAGGATCAAAACCAAAACCATGGTTTCCCCTCATTTTTTTAGCAATTTTACCACTAACTTCACCTTTAAAAATTTTGATTTCATTAATTGGTTTGAAATAGAGTGCAATAACGCTCTCGAAATGCGCACAAGTTTTGGACTCTTCTCTAATTAACTTAAGAATCCCTTCATTTCCTATGGTTTTATGAACATACGCCGAATAAACTCCCGGAAATCCATTTAAAGGCTCATCAACGAAAAATCCAGCATCTTCAACAAAAAAAGATTCATTTAATTTATCCTTAACACTTTTAATTTTAAAGACAGCTACATCTCTTAAATTATCGGCTTGTATTTCAATCGGTTCTAGGTTAGAATGAAAGAGTACATATTTTTGATTTAAATTAGATTTATTAAAAATTTCTGAAACTTCATTAAATTTATGGATATTACCAGTGATAAAATAAATGTGTTTTTTTCCTCCTTTCATATTAGTCAACTTAAAATTTTTATATTTGAAATAGAATTTATTTGTGTATAAATGTTTTTAATTAAATACTAATTAATTTTAATAGTTACAAAAATAATTTTCGATTAATCTTTAGTTATTAGTAGTCAATTGGAAAAAAAAAAGTGTTTTAAATCTTGATTCCTATAAATAGAATCATTCAATATAAATTCATAAACATATGAAAAATATACATTTTTAAATTGTAAAACTTGAACTTTAATGTTTCATAATATTCCAGAAGTTGTAAAAAAGAGAATGGAATACTTGGAAGAAATAGATAGGAGAGATAGGCTTGATGGAACACCTAGAATAAAAAGACTTCGTCAAATTCCTCATGAAACAGGGAAATTTATTTCAATTTTAGCAGCTTGTGCTCCAAAAGGAGAATTTTTAGAAATTGGAACAAGTGCGGGTTATTCTACACTGTGGATAGCGCTGGCGTGTCAATTAAATGAAAATAAAATAACAACTTTTGAAATTTTAAAAGAAAAAGCTAAATTAGCTAGAGAAATATTCCAAATAACTTATTTAGAGAAAATTATCAAACTAATAGAGGATGATGCTCGAAATTATTTAACCTGTTATACGAATATCTCATTTTGCTTTTTAGATGCAGAGAAAGAAATTTACGGCGAATGTTACGAATTAATAATTCCAAATATGGTTAAAGGAGGGATATTTATTGCTGATAATGCAATTAATCATTATAAAACGTTAAAACCTATGTTAGATAAAGCTATGGCTGATGATCGAGTAGATTCATTAATAGTGCCAATTGGAAAAGGTGAATTGGTGAGTAGAAAAATTTAATTAGGAAAAAAAAAGGTGTTTAAAATCCCAGTAAATTTTGATTATATTGTTATTGGTGGAGGAATTGCAGGATTACACATTGGTGCTTTACTAAGTCTGCACGGAAAGGTAATTGTTCTTGAAAAAACCAATAATATTGGCGGTCGAGCAAAAGTTGTTGAAAAAGATGGATTTAAGCTAGATTTTGGAGCGCATCCCATAAGATTTGGATATAAATCAGATCTTGGTGAATCTCTTGAAGAAATAGGAAAACCTATTGAATTCATTAAACCAGGAAAAGTATTGGCGTTCTTGGACGATGGTTCTATAACCACATATCCCTCGGGAGGTATTATAGCAGTTCTAAAAAGTAAATTGGTTCCTTTTTTCAAGACTCTAAAATTAATGATAAAGATAAAGAAAATGGCAGAGGAAGATTTTGTAGCTCTTTATGATATGTCTTTAGAAGAATGGTTTAACAAGGAGAACATTACCCCTAAAATTCGAAAATTTTTAACCATGGCAAGCGCTACTCTCCAAGTAAATCCCTTTATTGAACGATCCTCAACCGGTGAAACTCTACAAAATATTAGAAAATTTCTAGATATTGGAAGTGTATATTATCCAAGAGGTGGATGGGGTGAAATTTTCTCAAGATTTTCGGAAAAAATTAAAGAGAACGGAGAGATTAGATTAAAAAGTGAAGTATCAGAAATTATAGTTAAAGAGGGGAAAACAACAGGAGTTAAAATTGGAGATGAAATAATTAATGGTGAAAAAATTATTTCTACAATCCCTGTCCAACAATTCTTTACTATTTTGGATGAAAAATTATGTGATAAAGATTTCGTTACTAGATGTCAAGGTTTGAAATGTACTGCAGGAATCAGTATTGATTTTTGTTTATCTAAGCCAATTAGTGATATTGATGGAGGTATTATGCTCGAGAACCCGCTAGGTTTTGTTTTTATTCCATCTAATATTTCACCAGAAGTTGCTCCGGAAGGAAAATCTTTAATGACTTTTTTTACAATAACTAATGTTGAGGATATTAAAGATAAGAATAAATCTAATGAAATTTATCAACATCTTAGGAGTGCAATCTTAAGATTCTTCCCGGAGATTGAAAATAACCTGGAATTTGAAAGACCGTTATTTCATGATATGATTGATGGAGTTGAGGTTAATACAGAACAACATCGATTAAAGAGACCGGGAAATGAAATCAAAGAAATCTCCAATTTATTTATCACTGGAGATTCTGTAGGAGGTGAAGGCGCTGGGGGCGATATTGGACACACTAGCGTTCGAAACTGCTATGAAATAATTATTGGAAAATAATTGCTTAAACAAGTTATGACTTGGCTTAAAATAAATTCCGTTTGAGATAAATATTTTAATAAATCCAAAATTTTATTTATTTTATTTCTTTATACTTTTTAAATTATATCTGAACAAGCTTTAATCATATAATTTAATTAAGTGAGTTGGTTTAGCATCGCACGAATGCACAGCAGAAAAAAAGGAAAAAGTGACTCGACGAGACCGGCAAGATTGGAAAAACCTAGTTGGTTAACAATATCAGCTGAACAAATAGAAGATTTAGTTATAAAACTTGCACGAAAGGGAAATTCTAAGAGTATGATTGGTACGATTTTAAGAGACGGTTTTGGAGTCCCACTTGTTAAAATTGTTACTGGAAGAAAAATTAATCAGATTCTGGAAGAAGCCAAAATCGAGGAAGATTTACCAGAAGATTTACGCAATTTGGCCAAAAAAGCTGTAAATTTACGGAAACATTTAGAAACAAATAAAAAGGATTTAGATTCTAGGAAAGGATTACAAAGAACGGAATCTAAAATTTACAGATTAATTAAGTATTATAAAAAGAAAGGAGTTTTACCTCAAGATTTCAAATATTCTCCCGAAGATATTAAAACATTATTAATATAATCATCAAAAAGGCGTAATTATGAGTTCAAAAGGGAAAAGAGAAAGGAAAAAGGCCGATACTTGGAAAGAAAAAATTTGGTACGATGTTTATGCTCCTAAATCTTTTAAAAATCAATATATAGGTAAGATTGTAGGAAAAAATACAGATTTTATTTTAAATCGAACAATAGAAACCTTATTATATGATTTTACGGGAGATTTTCATGATATTACTGCTATCTTGCGCTTTAGAGTTATAAAAGTTGAGGGAAATAGATGTGAAACATATCTTGTTGGGCATCAATTGACAAAAGATTTCATTCGTTCATTAATTAGAAAAGGAGTTTCAAAGGTTCAAATGATAAATAATTATAAAACAGTAGATAATTACATTTATCGTATTACTAGTGTTTGTACAACAATTAAAAAGGCTAGATCCAGTCAGATCATTACAATCAGGCGAATTATGGATGATATTTTGCGTACATTTGCCAGAGATCTAAAGCATGAGAAATTTATTCGTGGTATGATATATGGAGAATTTTCAAACCAAATTAAAAGGGTTGCAAAAACGATATATCCGCTTTTCGAAGCAATAATTATTAAATCAAAACTGATCTCCTCACCTAGTTTGGAGGATCAAGAAGCTCCTCCAAAAGAAGAAGAATTTGAAATTGTTGAACCTCAAATTAGAAGGACAGTAAAATCTCAGATTGCACGAGCTAAAAGAGTTAATGTCCAGAAGTTGACATATAAGAGGCAAAAAGCGGAAAAAAGGAAAGCTCAAAGTGAAGAGAAAATAGAACAAGAAGTATCTGATGAAAAGATTGAAGAGAAAGTCAATAAAGAAATAGTTGAAGTTGAAAAATAAACTAACTCAATTGATTTGTTTTTTTAGGATAATATTTTTAAAATCAGCATAATATACTGATTTTGGGGGAATATCTTCATTAACTAGAGTATTTGCGCCGATTAAAGAATTTTCTCCAACTTTAACGCCACACACAATATTTGTACTTATCCCTGTTTTTACATTATCCCCTATAATGGTCCCTAATTTTTTTCTTTTAGTATCGATGATTTTACCTTCTACAATCATTTTCACTGAAGTTCCCGTCAATTTTAAATTAGCAATTTTAGTTCCTGCTCCGAAGTTGACTTTTTCACCTATAATAGAATCTCCGACATAATTAAAATGTGGAAAATTGGTATTGGACATAGCAATTGAATTTTTAACTTCACTTGAGTTTCCAATATGACAATTATTACATATACATGAATAAGGTCTAATATGTGCATTAGGTCCAATTTTATTACCTTCTCCAATATAAACTGGTCCTTCAATATATGTACCTGACATAATGCGTGTATCCTTACCGATGAAAACCTTATTTTTTATAATTACATTGTCCTCAACAATTCCATTAATTTCCGCCTCAATTTTATCTAATATGAATTTATTCGCATCTAAAAGTTGCCAAGGTAATCCAATATCACTCCAAAAAAATTGACTTAAATCATATCCTAAAATTTTTAATCCTTTTTTTATCATAATAGCAAAAGAATCCGTAATCTCGTATTCTCCCCTGATTGATTTTTTAGTTTGATCTATCGCGTCAAATAATTTAGAATTAAAAATATAGATTCCTGCATTTGCCAAATTCCCAACATTTAATCCTTTAATTGGTTTTTCGACAATTTCTTTTGCATATCCTTGCTCATCTAAAGAAATAATACCAAAGCTTTCAGGATTTTCAACGCTAAAAAGTGTGATTATGCCATCACAATTACCTTCTTGAAATAATTTAACTACATCAATAAAAACTTGTTCATCAGTGATAACATCGCCATTCATCAATAAGAAAGGTTTATTTTCCACAAAATTCTGACAACATTTGGCAGCATGGGCTGTACCTAAACGCTTCTCTTGAATAACATACTTGATTTTTACTCCAAATTTGTCTTGCCCATCTCCAAAATATTCCTTAATCATTTCATTTTTATAGCCAACAATTAGAAGAATTTCTTTAATACCAATATTTTTAATGTTATTTATAGAATGTTCAAGTAATGGAGCACCTCCAATAGGAATCAAAGGTTTAGGTCTTGTATTTGTAAGTGGCCTTAATCGCTTACCTATTCCAGCTGCTAAAATTACTGCTTTCATTAGAAATTCACAAATTAAATTATATAAGAAAAAATAAATTGAATACTATTAAAAATAATCCTTACTAAAAAAACAGTTATAGTTAATATTATAAAAATAATATTATTTATTTACATATAACACAATTTGCTCAATATCATTATTGAGCGCTCTATAAGGCTTTAAATCTCCGTTGAAATTATTTTGTAGTACTTTATATTTAGAAAGAGCGTTTAGAAGTTCATCAAATATTTTCTGAATTTGAAAATAATTTCCTATTCCTACCATTTCCACTGTATAACCATTTAATTCCCCAAAAAGAGAGTATTTAAAAGAATTTTCTTCAATATCCTTAATATGAAAAGATTTCAGATGAGAATTTGATCGAATTAATGCATTAACTGCTAAAGTTGATAATTTTGAAGAAAAATTTGAAATAAAAATCTCTTTCTTCTCATCATCAACCTTAAAATCCAAATTTTTTAATAAAGAATTGCTAAATAGTTTATAAATAATGGGAAGTCCATCGGATGATATTCCACAATAGAGTATTTTGTTTTCTTTAAATTCATTATACATCACATCTGCTTCAAACCATTCTTTATCTAAGAATTCTTCATATTCTTTTAAAATGAAATCAACAATATTTTCAATAATTGTATTAAATAACACCTTTTTATGAGCTTGTTTCAAGATTTCTATTGAATTATAATATATCTCAACTTTATTCTGAAAGTCTCTTAATAATTCATAGCACTTTATTGAAAATTCACTAAATTCTCCAATCATGCAAAAAAATAATTGGTCTCCATTTAACACGATGTGTTTTATAATAATAGTTTCTCTTTTAGAATGAACTGATTCCAATGTGATTTTATGTAATCGCCAAGTATTCTTAGGGTTTACA
>JAHLWE010000275.1 GCA_019058135.1 Promethearchaeota archaeon
CGCCATAAATCATCATCACATTATATTAAATATTGAACTTTTTTTTGTATAACCATCTAAGAGTTTTTAAGCTTATTATTTTTTTGTTAAAATTAAAAAGATTGTTATTAAATTTATTTTTATTGATTTTCCTAATTCATTGTCTTATGTTAATAAAATTTTTATTAATTTAACAATTAAATTGATAATAGAATAATAAGAAAAGAATTATTACAAAAAATTTATTTAAAAAACGCTCCCATGGCTAAGCTTGGTTTAAAGCGCTGGTCTTATAAGACATATAGACATACAAAAAAATAAGAATTCTGTCTATAAGCATTTAGGAGAACCAGAGAACGGGGGATCGAAAGAAAAGCCATTTTGACTCATTCTGATATGCCCCCTGGGAGCACTTCTTTATATTTTTTAAAAACTTTTAATTAAAAAATTAACGTTTTTTAAGATTCAAGTCTAGCTCTTATTTGGGCTAATAACCATTTTTTAATTTGGATAAAATTTTTTAGCATACCTTTCCCTTGTTCAGTAGGAAACTCTTGCTCCTGTGGTAGGTTTTGAGTGTATGTCATCCATTTATTTAGAGCGAGCTGTACCAAATTATACCCTTCAGCTGTTTTTATGATCGGAATTACGGCGAAAGTTTCTCTTGTGTCACCTACAGAGAAGTATATCTTTCTTATGACATCTCCAATCATTATTCCGTTAATTACTTCATCTATTTTCCTTAGAACAATAATAGATTTTAATATTTGGTTTTTTACGTTATCATCAAGGGCACTAAACCCTTTCTTCCTATTTTCTATTATTTCTTTAATTTTTTCAGTTAATGATTCTAACTCTTCTTCGGTATTAGCAAAATAAGTTATATTTATTCCGTCATCTGCTGCTTGGACTTTACAGAAATATTTTTTAGTTGAATTAAACATAATTATTGTGCTTCCCTTTTCTTCTGCAGAGAGTTTAATCCAAATAGCACGGAGTTGGACGTCATTACAGCAATGATATGAAATTTCAAATAATTCTTTTTTTGATAAAGAATCATAGGGTATTGTAATGACTTTATTTTTCCAGTTTTTCTCAACAATATTTTTATATTGTGACAAAATCTTATGTTCTACCATTGTTAATACCCATAGAAAGAAAATGTAATTTTTATAATAATTTGATCTTTTGCTAACATATAAATATTTATTGTAGTTTTTAATTTTAGTTAGTTTATTGGTTTAAGGATTTACTGAATTGATCATAGGATTTTTGAAATCGTATGATAGTTAGATCGATATCTTTTTTTGTTGCACCTATTGCAGAATTCATAACAATATAGGCATGTGGATAATGATTACAACACATCCCAAATGATTTTTCAGTTGGATCATATATTCTTGGGCCAGTAACTCGCAGAGTATATAATGCACCTCCTAATGAAGATAAATTTTTTCCTTTTAGATTATCTAATGTTAATGCAACAGCCACAGGATTAAACACATTGAGTATTTTTTCTCCAATTTTATCAGCAATTTTGTTTAATTCAACTGCTAAATATTTTCGATTTTTCTTTTGTTCTTCTATAAGAGCTTGATAACCTTTAATACCTAATGAGAGTATAGAAATTAAAAACTGAAAAATGGGTGAGGCATTAGCTCGTCCGGCATATGTTCGGCTAATTTTTTCCATTGTATCTTTATGTGGTGTGCATATAATTGACCCACCAACTGGTGTTAGAAAGTTTTTATCAGTAGATTGAATTATTGCATCAACTCTTCCAGCGTCTATAGCTGATCTTATCATTTTCATCCATTCTTCACTTTGCACTCCATACGCATTAACAACTATATGAGCAATATCTTTCTCTTGTGCTAATTTTGCAATTTCTTTAATATTATCTGCTTCACGAGGAGGAAAAAAGCTTGTAAATGATAAGATTGAGAAGGTATCTTTATTAATTCCAGCAGATATCTTTTCTATTGGAACACGAACAGCATCTCCATATATTTCTCCTTCAACAATTTTGGGTTCAGCACCCATATATTTAATCCCTTTTATTATCGAGGTATGATCTAACCTAGGCACAACTACTTTTCTTTTATAAAGAGTATCATTTTTCCATTCAGGTCGTAATCCAGCTAAACACAATGATAAGGACATTCCGGTCGCCATTGGAACAACTAGAGTCTCTTTGATATTTGGTAGTCCAAACTTAGTCATTGCATATTTTGCTAATTTATTAGTTAATTCATGCATGATGGACCCGCCCGGCGCTTTAGGTTGAGGAGCACTAATTTCTCCACTTCTACCAATTCCATGACAAAAACCAGCAGAGTAGAGATTTAATAATGGTGTTGAAATACGTGCTTCCCTTTCACCCACTCTAGCGGCATCTAAATCTTTATCTGTATCCATTTGAGATAATAATTTTAATAAAAATTTTATTTGCTCATCTTCCCAAGGCTCTTCCGGAACTCGTTTTTGTTCTAATAAATTTTTAATTGGCTTTAACCAATTATCAAGAACAATTTGTCCCCTATTAAGCATATTTTGTGGAATTTTCGAGCCCTTAATTAAATCCTTAATTTTTTTTTCAAACATACTCATTCTTTCAATCTATATATGATAAATAAATAATATGGCGGCCTCCGAGGGGAATCGAACCCCTACTCCTTCGCAGAGTAAGTGGATTTCTTCAGATCTCTTTAAAGTCTCTTGAAGTCCATTGTCTGAGACCACTCAAACCGTCAGAGGCCATATGATATTATTTTATTATTTTTTATATTTGTGTTATTAGAATTGATATTAAATAAAAAGAATTTTAAAATAAAAAATATGTTTTCGAAATTTTTTATCATTATTTTATTTTCCAATAAATTTTGGTTCTCTTTTTTCTTTTAAAGCATTTAAGGATTCATTAAAATCTTTACTTACTAGTGTTTTTATCCATCCTTTATTTTCTAAATCTAACTGTTTTTCTATTATATCTTTAAAATAAGCATGCATCGTCTTTTTCATTAATTTAATTGATAAACTAGGACCCATTGGAGGAATTAATCGTAATGCTTGTTTCCTAACGTAAGGTATTAACTCTTTTTTTGGTATAACTTTATTAATTCCAATGTTTAAATCATAAGCCTGCCGAGCGGTAAGTTTCTCTCCAAAATAGAATAATTCTTTAGCTCTTTGAAATCCAATAATAAGTGGCAGGAGAAAGGTTGTAGCAAAATCTGGCATAACCGCTCTTTTGATAAAAAAAAGTGCAATCCATGCTTCTTCTGAAATATAAACTAAATCAGAGCAGACTAAAGGCAATGTAAAGCCACCACCAACAGCAAGACCATTAATTGCCGTAATTACTGGTTTTGAGAAATTCCAGAATTTTAAACATAATTTTTTTGAAGCCATATCTCTTAAATTAATTTCCTTAATATATTCAGAAGGAATTTCTTTAAACATATCCTTAGAAAAATAACCTCCTGAACAAAAAGCATTAGCTTCTTCGCAACCGGTTAAAATTATTACCTTAATTTCTTTATCTTTCTCCGCAATATCAATTGCATACCATAATTCCAAAAGAGATAGCGAAGAGAGTGCATTTTTACGTTCTGGCCTGTTTAATGTAATAGTGACTATTCCATTTGCTTCCTTTTCAAATAAAATATCCTTAAAATCTTTAATATCCATAATAAATAGAATGGTAAAATAGAATAAAACTTTTCACAACGAAACCGTTTAAACTATTAGAGGATATCTCCCTATTTTATTAATCTATTTATACTATTTAGGAAGTTCTATTGCAGCTAATTGATAAACGTTAAGGCGTTTTAACCCAGATTTGGATAAAGACAGCCCATAAACTCTCTCTATGAATGACACCAGGATGTGTGCAGTAGCGCCCCATACAATATATTTCGGATAACGGTAAATTGGAAATTTTTTTGAACTAATTTCAAAATAAGTTTCAGTGAAGTTCTGTTGGTCGAGAAAGAAATCCATTGGAATTTGATAAATTTCCTCTACTTCAATATCTTGTTTTTTCAACTGAGCTCCACTTTGGATTAAACCTACGAAAGGAGTTATAATATATCTTGTAGTGGTTGGTAGATCATCCAAACACCCGAGTATTTTGATATATTCTTTAGAAACACCAATTTCCTCTTCAGTTTCTCTAAGAGCTGTATCTAGAAGTGAATTATCGAGATTGGGATCAAATTTCCCTCCTGGAAATGACATCTCTTTACGATGTCGTTTTCCTATATTTGTCCTTTTAGTAAGAATCACGTTAAGAGAATTATCAATCTCCATGAACGGGAATAATACAGCAGAGTTTCTAAATAAATCGTGCTTAATTTTTAATCTATCAGGAGAATCAAAGTTCATTAATTTGTTTTTAATGATCTGTACATCAATGTGTCTTTTATTCATGAATAAATAGTAAAATTTTATTTTTCTTTTTAATTTTATACTATATATTTTAAAGAAATAATTAATGGTTTATTTGAATGGTAAAATTGCCTAAAGAATTGCAGCAGAATAAGAAAGGACCTGGACCAAGTAGGATAAACAAAAAATGTTCAGTTGAAGAGTGCGGAGAATTTGCGATCCGTTCCTTATCTAAACAAAAATGGGAGTCATATGCTGAGAGAGCAAATTTAAAATTAAAGAAGTCAAAAGATAGGAATTTTTATTTATGTAAAGTGCATTATAAAGCTGCTAATAAATATCGAAAGTCAGCAGAAAAGCTTACGAGGAAAAATATTTTTACTGAAAATACACGATATGGCATAGCAACTAAAAAGAAAGCAATTAGTCCCTGGGATAAATAAGATAAAATAAAAATGACTAAGGCATTATTGCGATTTGAGCCATTTTATCAAAATAAGAATATATTAAGTCTATTTGGTTTAAACTTAAACCTATAGTAATGAATGTTAAAGCAACAAGAAGGGCAATAACAGCAACTATTTTTGATCGCATTATTAACTCATAACAAAATAATTTTTGATTTTAAATAAAACTTGTTAATTCGATAATTTAAACTTATTTTTATCCATTTTTAGTATATTTTTTTAGTGTTTCCATCATTAAGCCTTTTTTTCTTATCTTAACTTCTAAATCTTTCTCTTTAGGTTTAAATTCATCTTCTTTTATTTCTTTTGAACTTAATCTACCTTTTAAGAATTTTAAATCTCTTTTTAAATCCGATTTTTCGGCTTCAATTCTTGCTAACCATAATTTTATGCCTAGTTGTAAATTTTTGAGATTTTGTTTTGCTTCTTCCAATTCTTTCTTATATTCTAACTTTAGGCTTTCATAAATCTCTTTATCTACTTTCCTGAGTTTGAGATTAGTATGTAAGGTGTTCAACTGATCTTTTTTTTCGGCAATTATCTTTTCATAAGTTAAATATTCAAATTCACCACTCATCTGACCTTTAATCTCTTGCTCTTTTACTTCTAAATCCGATTTTATTTTTTTTAGCGCGTCAAGTTTAATCTTTACATCTGCCGTATATTCTGCATCTATTTCATATTGATCATCTTCAATTAATTTTTCCACATCCTCAAACTTTGCGGCAAGTCTTTTTTTCTTATTTTTAATGTCTCGGAGATCAACCATTAATTCTAATCGCTTTTTAATCTCATCAGAGAGAGGTGGTATTTCTTTAAATTCTTTTTTATGCTTTTCTTTAACTTTCTTTGCTTTTTTATCCTTTTTTTGTTTCACTTCTTCTTTTTCTCCCACCTCAATTTGCTCTTTCTCTTCTATTGGCTCATCAATTGATGGAATCTCCTTTTCCTCCTCTTTAAATTCCTCTTCTACCTTAATTTCTTTTTTCGTTTCTTCTTTTGGTTTGTCAAGTCCTGAAAGCAATGGTTTCCCACAATAGATACAAAACTTATCTGCTGACCTTGTTTTTTTACCACAATATGGACAAAAATTCGTCATTTTATTTCACCTAGTCTTCTTAATTGATTTGTTTTATAATTCTCAATATTGCAGAATTATTAATATATATTATATATTATTATTTTGATTAAAGAACTAATTTTTAAATATTAAGTATGCCAATAGTTAATACTCTTGATATCAAAGATAAAATCTCAGTTAATGTAGGGTTATTTGGACATATCGATTGCGGTAAAACAGCAATCGCTGAAGTTTTGAGCGAATTTGTATCGACTGCTGGAATAGATGCACATCCTCAAAGTAAAGAGAGAGGTATTACCATTGACATGGGTTTTACTTCGTTAATTTTAGAAAAATTTTTAGTAACATTGGTTGACTTACCAGGTCATGCAGATTTAATAAGGATTGTTGTAGCATCAATTGATATTATTGATTGTGCTATTATCGTAATTGATGCAGTACATGGGCCACAAATACAAACTGGAGAACATGTAATAATATTGGAATCACTTGGTATTAACCACATAATTGTAGCACTTAATAAAATCGACCTTATTTCAAAAGAACATTTAAATCTAATGATAGAAAAAGTTACATCCTTTTTTAAGAGTACCTCATTTGGCTCAGATGTTCCGATTTTTGCAGTTTCTGCAAAGAATAAAAAAGGTTTTGAAAAGTTAAAAAAAGGTTTATTGGATTTATTAAACAAAATAAAAGTGAAAAGAAATAAATCAGATGATTTAATAATTCCAATAGATCATCATTTTCCAATTAAAGGAATTGGAACTGTAATTACTGGTACAATTCTTCAAGGAACAATTAAAATAAATCAAAATTTAAATATTATTCCTATAAATAAATCTGGGCGAGTTAAATCACTCCAAATATTCAAACAGGATGTTAGTAAAGCTGAAGCAGGTGATAGGATTGGTATCGCAATTAAAGGGCTTGATTATAAGTCAATTTTTAGAGGTTGTTATGTTGTAAGTAATAAAGAAAATTTTATTTCGGGAAATTTGTTTAAATCTGAAATTTCTATAAATAAATATTATAAGGCAAGTCTTAAATTTGGCATGCAAACACATATTACTTTAGGAATGAATACAATTCCTGCTTATATATATCTATTTAGAGAGATTGATAATAAATTTATTGCATTTAATCCAGGCGAAAATGATTTTAATTTTAACGCAATAATATCTACAGTAGAACCAGTTTTAATTAAAAATTTAGCACTCTTAAAAAACAATCAAAGCAAAAATTATGAAAAATTTCTTATTAGCCGCTTAGATCTACCAGCAACTACACTCAGAATTGCAGGAGCAGGAAAGATAATAGAAATATATGAACACCCTCCAATTCTATATAAATTTAAAATCAAGTATGGCGTAGTCAAAGATTCTAATCATCCTCAAGGAATTATCGTAAATAATTTAGCAAAAAGCCTTGCTGGTGCTAAAAAAATCATAGGTAAAAATTTAGAACAACCTTTTGATAAAGTGATTGACACTTTTGGGACAAAAGGTGGTGTTGTCGTTAGCTTGAAAGAAAAAAAAAATAAAATTTCTAATGGAGATCAAGTAATATTAAAAGAACTGCGTAGTTTTAAAATAAAACAAGGGCAGACGTAAAATCTTTAAGAGAGTTAATCAAAAATTAATTAAAATTATTAAATATGAAATTTATTATAATATTATACTAGACTGATACATTCGGAAGGAAAGTTGAATAATCATTATCTCGAAGAGTTAGAAATTGCAAAAGAACTTCAAGTTGAATTAATGCGACAACTAGAAAATTTGGAAACTAAAACTGATCTTGAGGGGACTGCAATTATCTCTAAAACAGGAATTAGGATAGCTAGCTCAGATACGGCCTCTACTGTTGCTGATCTTTTCAGTGCAAGTCCAGCAACTTTAGTATCCTTAGGAATAAATATATCTAAAGGTTTAAACCAGGGAGAATTAAGAGATATTGTTATTCGTGGGATCGAAGGGTTCACAATTATTACAACAAGTTCTCAGGAAAGTAACTTCATGTTAATAACTCATTCCAAAAAGGAGGCGTCTCTTGGATATTACTTTAATAAGATTAATAAATCTTACAGAGAAATTGAAAAATTATTAAAAGATGTAAAGCTTAAATCTGCTTTTTATTAAATTTATTTACATCTCCAATTAAAATTCTGAAATTTTAAATAATTTTGAGCTAATTTGAATTATAGCTGGAAGCACAAATATGTATAATAATGTATTTGAAACAATATGAATAACTGAAAATGGGATGCCTGCAATAAAAATTGGAATCCAAACTTCAAAACTTAACTCAACAAAGGGAAGATACCCCCCAATAGTAGCAATTATGTCATAAATGAATGTCCATGAAAAGCCGACCGCTCCAAATAAAATTAAAACTCTTAATACGAAAAGATCTTCAGTAGGCTTAAAATACTCTTTATTTTTCAAATATTTAAATGAAAAAAACCCTAAAAGGCTCAAAATTGAGTAGAGTGATATTTGAGTAGCAAATAATAAAAGATGAGAGGGACCCATAGGATTCAAAAAACAAAAAATGGTGACACTAATAACACTTATGAATAACCCATTTTTTTTACCAAAAGAAAAACCACAAAAAAACAACATTAAACTAAAAAGTTCAAAATTTGGGATAGCATACAAGAGATATCCAACGAGGACGGTTAATGCAGAAAATACACTGATAATTGCTACATTAAACGAATCTCGGTCTAATAGATTGAATTTAGTATCTGATTTTAATGATTCTTTTTCCATTTTCAAATTAATATAGGATAAGTTACCTATAAAATTTATCTTTAATAAAATATTAAAATGCCAAATCAAGTTTAAAACTATGGAGAAACTTGATAATATTCATAATTTCGATTTTAAAAAATCAAATAGAGGATAAAATTGGAAATATTTTTTGAAATTCATAAGGATTTACCGAGAGAGGGACCAGGTAATAATGAATCAACAAAAAAATCATTTTCTTTTTTAAAACAATTACCTCTTAATCCCCGCATTTTGGATATAGGTTGTGGTCCAGGTATGCAAACTATACAGCTAGCAAAAATGACAGATTGTAAAATCATTGCTTTAGATACTCATCAGCCATTTCTAGACGAATTAAATCGACGTGCAAAAAGGAAAGGTGTTCAAGATAGAATTGAAACTGTTAATGGCTCAATGTTTTCACTGGACTTTAAAGATGATTTCTTTGATATAATCTGGTCTGAAGGAGCAATTTACATATTTGGTTTTGGAAAGGGTCTTAAAGAATGGCGCCAATTTTTAAAGAAAGGGGGATATTTTGTTATATCTGAACTTTCTTGGCTAAAACAGAATCCGCCCGAAGAAATAAAAGGTTTCTGGAAGAAAAATTATCCAAATATTAAATTGATTGAAGAAAACATACAGATCATAAAAAATTTGGGATATGATTTTTTGCATAATTTCACAATTCCAGAATCAGGTTGGTGGGATGATTATTATATACCTCTCAAAAATCGTATCACTCTTTTACGAAAAAAGTATAAAGGTAATATTGAAGCTAATAAGGTTTTAGATCAGGAACTGGAAGAAATATTCTTGTATAAGAAATATTCTGAGTATTACGGGTATGTTTTTTATATTATACAAAACAAATGAATAGATATAAGTTTTTAAGCTAAATTTTTTGTAAATTACATATTGGTTGTATAATTCCAATTTATTATTGAATCATTGTCTAAAGCATATTTAGAACAGCCAGTAGGACTTATCTCCCCATTAACCCAAAAATGCCAAGCATGAGTTGAATTCTGTGAAATTCCATTAATTGAGGTAATTAAATAATCGTCATAGATAGCGTAATATTCATATTCTAAATCATAATACATATCTAGTGCGTGAAAAACAGAAGTGTTGTAATTATAAAGCGAATATCCAACCCATATATCAACAGTTTCATTTCCATAATCTATATATAATGTTATATTACTCACAGACTCCTTATACATAAC
>JAHLWE010000276.1 GCA_019058135.1 Promethearchaeota archaeon
AATCAAATCTATTTTCGAAAAAATCGAATCTAATTTTAATTTTAAAGCATTATATTTCTTTTAAATTAGGTCCAAATTTTTGTTCAATTTCTTTTGGAGACATTTTAGACATTGGGCTTTTAATTATTTGTGGATTAAAATCTTCTCCAACCCAATCTTTCATTTCACCATATTCTGGGTGATTTGGATTTCCTATTATTTCAAGGAGTTCTTGATAACCATAAGGACCCCCACAGTCCTCTGGTGGAGTTGCCCGCTTTCCCCCCACGCATAAAAAAGATCGAAAATTATTGTTATTGGGGAATATTTTTTCCAGTTTTATAGAATGCTCCCAATTATCTCCGAAATCGTAAAGATAATTAACTTTTTTAAGATTAGTAGAGAATACATCGCATAATCGAAGCTGATCTTCTCGAATATCATAAAGATCTGACTGATCTTCCGGGGGGTATGTGTCATCGGGATATTTTCCTTGCATGTGAATTCGCCAATGCGGAGGTTCGGGATATCGGTAAGAGAATTCATGTAAATGGTAATCACTCCAATAGAAACAATCTTGTATAGCGTGATGCAAATCAGAAAATGTACAATAGTTGGAAATTAATAATCGTCGCCAAATAGGAGGTTTACTACCCTTTAATGTGATTTTTAATTGATAGATTTGGTTCGGTACATTTCTTTCTTTAAATATATGCAATTTTTTAGCGTCTTTCATAACTATAGAAAATGTTTGAAATTTAATTAAAAATAGTATTAAGTTATCAATAAGATCCTATCTCTCAAGCAAAGTAATTATATCGTTTATTAACAATTATAGAAAGATAAGAAATTAGAATGGGATTAAAAATTTCCGAAAGAAAAGCATAAATGCAAACTTGATTCTCAAGGACACTATAAAAATATAATATCTACATAATATCCGATTTATAATTTGATATTACTGGAGTATATATTAAAAAAATATATAGGTGTAGTTGAAAAAGTGAAGTTAATAACGGTTCATGTTCCAGAAGTTTATATACGTGGAATTGAAGAATTGGTACACTCTAACGTTTATCCGAATAGATCAGAGGTTATACGAGTAGCAATTAGAGATTTACTGAAAAGTGAATTAGGATCTCTAATTAATATTAATTCACAATAATCTCTTATTTTTTTTATTGTTTTAGGCGTTGCTAAATAAATTTAACTTAATAATAAAAATATGTAAATAGATTTCCAAATATTAAATATATCTTTATCTTGTTATAAATGTTATTTAGAGTGAAAAAATTTTCAGAAAAGCTTCTACTTCCTTTAGGTACAAAGTTATCAAAGATTCCAGCAAATTACATTAGTATTTTTGGTTTTATTTCTGCAATTTTAGTATTTATAGGATTCTCTTTTAAATGGATTTTATTAGATATCATATTCCTCTGTTTTATCTTTTTATTTGATCAACTAGACGGTGTGATCGCTCGACTCCAAGGAGCTACAAAATTCGGAGGATTTTTAGATTCAACATTAGATCGATATTCAGATATATTGATCTTTGTTGGAATTATACTTGGAGAATATACTGAGATAATAATTGGATTTATTGTTATTTTCGGTGCATTCTTAACCTCTTATACTAGAGCGAAAATAGAAGCTCTGGGTATTGTAAGTTTAAGTGGTGTGGGGTTATTGGAACGGACCGACAGGATACCAATACTTATTATTGGAACAATAATCCAAATCTGGATCCCATTTGCTATTTGGTGGACAATGGTAATATTAGCAATTGGAACTCACCTAACTGCAATTCAACGATTTATTTTTGCGTATAAAAATTTATCTCATAAATCAAAGTAGATTTTTAGCTGTATCTCCTTTATTACATTTTATCTTTTAAAGTATCTATTACCTTTAAGATTTTTTCTCGAAACCAATGTTCGTCTGGTTCCTTGTGTTGAGTACTAATAAAATTTATTACGGAAGAAAACAATGGAAAGTAAAAATTTGTTATGGAATACTTAATTCTCTCGAGTTCAAAAGGGATTTTTCCGTTTTCATCATAATAATTCTTTGAAAAACTACAGTTCAATGTGTTTATATTATTTCTCCATTGATGACCTAAAATTCTATAAATATTAACATCATTTTTAATCTTCCGTAAGGGTTGTACCAATTCAATCTGATGCTTTTTTAATAAGGATTTGTACAAATCTAAAATCTCAGAAATTTGATTCAACTTTTCAACGGAATTATGAGACTCCCTTTCACCTGTTATGATTTTTTGAATATTATAAAAATTTGCTATAGGAATTCTCATCATATGAAGAAATAAATGACATGCTGGACATGGGGTAAAATATCCGAAATATTTTTGAACTATAGCAATATTTTGTAAAATTAATTGTTCAAATAAATTTCCGACATCGAGATAAATAAAGGGCGTGAAATCTAATTTTTTTGATAAATACAACTTTACTAGATAATCGAAATTTTCCCAAGGTTCATTTTTATTACCATATAAAACCCGATGATACAAACTAATTCCTAGCAATGACTTTACTTCGTTCTCCTTAAATAATTGAATCACTGCAGCAATACTGTCTTTTCCTGCAATTTCGGCAATAAATCGATTTGAATTAACATCAAGTAGAATTGGAGGATTTTTAAAGAAATCTACATATTTTATTATTTGTATTTTAGTGGGTATGTTGATGCACCATAAATTAGGCTATAGAAAAAATTTTTGTTAATTTAATAGTTAATTCCAAGTCAAAAATATTTTTTGATTTTCTATTTATTTATAAATTAATAATTATTTATTTTCAAAATAAATTAATAAATACTTAAAAAATCAAGAAAATGTTCTAAAGGAGAGATAATTAAATGGCATCTTTGAGTGTAAATAAATTAGCATTAGAGATTATAAAGAAAGTTATTGCGAATGAGGAAATATTAAACGTTTCAGTTAATACTCTGTCAAATGGCGCCACAGTATTAGATTTTAGTAAAGGATCTTATGGAGCTGGAAAATTTTTATCTGAAATTTGTCTAGGAGGTCTTGGAATTGTCAAATATACAAATTATATGCTTGATAAACATTATATCCCTGCTGTTATAGTCAATACTTCTGAGCCAATAATTTCTTGCATGGCATCTCAATTCGCAGGGTGGAATGTAAAACTAAAAAAAGAAGTAGAAATTGATGGTGAAATCAAAAAGAAGAAGGTTTTTGAATCTTTAGGTTCTGGTCCCGCTAGAGCGCTGTCACGAGTTGAAAAAGACTTATATGAAGTATTGGGGTATAAAGATGATGCCGATTGTGCAATTTTAGTATTTGAAACAGCAAAATTACCCAATGAGGAAGTAATGGAATTAGTAGCTAAAAAATGCGGAGTAAGCCCCAGTAATACTTATGCATGTTGCGCACCCACAGCGTGTTTGTGCGGCTCAATTCAAGTAGCATCAAGAATTGTAGAAACGGGTATTCATAAACTGCATGAGTTACATTTTCCGTTAGATGTGATTAAATATGGCTTTGGAACGACCACAATTGCCCCAATTGCAAAAGATGATTTAAAAGCGATGGGAGTTACTAACGACTCATTAATTGCAACTGGAAGTGTATATTATACAATTGAAGCTGACAAAGAAAAACAAGAAGAATTATGGGAACTTATTAAAAAAGCACCCTCAAACACATCTTCCAGCTATGGAAAACCTTTCATTGAAACCTTTAAAGAAGTCGACTATAAATTCTATGATATTGACCCAGGACTTTTCGCTCCAGCATTATATACGGTAAATAATTCAAAAACTGGGAAGACAATATCGGCTGGAGCTATAAATAACGACCTTCTTAAATTATCTTATGGTTTGTCTTAAATTTCTATATTTTATTTTCTTTTTTCCTTTATATTACCCCATAAAATTCTGCTTTGCTCCAATTAGCGTGGTAGTTTCTTCGATAATTGTTGATAACTCCTTTTCACTACGTAAATTAGTAATAATTTTATCTAATTCATAGAGTTTAGAAAATGATATAGCTACCAATAAATCCCAGCCTCCATAAATCGGAGAAGCATATGTTATTAACCAATCTTCTCCATACTCGGTTGATCTTAAATCTTTTATTTCATTTACAATTTTTTCTTCTAATCCAATTTTTTTTAATCTAACAAGAACATAAGCACGATAATAAAGATTTTGAGATTTTATTTTTGAAGCATCAAAATTATTCTTCATAGAAATGAATGTTATAGATTCTTCAATCATCTTAGATAATTCCTCATCGATGTTAAGAAAAGTATTCAACTTATCTAATTCTTCATGCTTCGAAAGACATATTTCCAATAAAATATCCCACGATCCAAATATGGGAGTACAATAAAAAACATACCAATCTTCATCTTCATCATCTTCTCTTGATTTTAAATTTCTAACTTTCTCTACTACTTTCCATTCTGAACCTAACCGTAATCTGATAAGAATGTATCCTTTGTAATATTTTGGCATGTTAGGAAATATTTTTTTTGCGTTTATTACTATTTATTATAGTTAGTTAAATTATAAAATTTAGCTAATAATATGATTAATTAGAAGTAATTTAGATAAATATGTTAAACCGTGAAGCGATAGAAAAATCTATTTGGATTGAAGGGCTTAAAAATGCTATAAAATTTGAAGGTATCGCCCAAAGAAAAGCAATTATCGGTAAGTTAATAGCTTTAAATGGTGAAATTCGTCTAAAATTAAAAAATATAATGCCATTAATAGATTCAATAATTGAGGAAATCAATAATTTATCATTAAATGCACAAAAAGAAAAATTATTCTCTTTAGCGCCATCTGCTTTAGAGAAAATGAAAGAAAAAGTAGAAGAATTTAAAACATTACCAGAATTGCCAAATGTAGAGAATTATAAAAAAGTAGTAATGCGACTTGCACCATATCCAAGTGGGGCTCTTCATATCGGTAATGCTCGGATGATTATTCTGAATGATGAGTATGTAAAAAGATACAATGGAGAACTAATTTTATTTTATGATGACACAATTGGTAGTTCTAAAGCCAAAAGAAATGATCCAAAAGCAAAATATATTCTTCCTGAGGCGTATGACTTAATCAAGGAAGGATTGGAATGGTTAGGAGTAAAATATAATAAAGAATATTATAAGAGTGATCGATTGGAAATTTACTATAAATATTGCAAACAACTTCTCACTGAAAATAATGCATATGTTTGTTTATGTGAAGCCAATGATTTTAGAGAGAACTATAAAAAAACTGGAAAGGAATGTCCTCATCAAAATATTACTCCCGAGAAAAATCTGGAAGGTTGGGAAAAAATGTTAAATGGTGATTATCAAGAGATGACAGCCGTTGTTCGATTGAAAACTGGTATGGATCAGAAAGATCCTGCCTTAAGAGATCAAATTATCATGCGAATATCTGATGCAGAACATCCACGAGTCGGTACTAAATATCGAGTCTGGCCCATGCTTGAATTTTCTTGGGGAATTGATGATTATTTAATTGGAGTTACCCACATTTTAAGGGGTTCTGATCTGGTTAAAGAAGATATCATTGAAAAATTCATCTGGGATATATTTAATTGGAAATATTGTGAATTTCTACACTATGGTAGATTAAATTTTCAGGAAAAAAAACTCAGTAAAACACTATCAAGAAATGCAATTTTACAAGGAACTTATAAAGGATGGTATGATCCAAGAACTTGGAGTATACAATCTCTTAAAAAGCGGGGTATTAAGCCTCAAGCTTTAAAGGTAACATTATTTAATTTAGGATTGTCTCTTTCAGGAATTATATTCTCTGATCAATGGTTATATGCCAAAAACTCTGAATTGATTGATTCTATCTCGAATAGATACTTTTTTGTTAACAATCCCATATCATTGATAATAGAGGATATTCCGTTTGAGGAGATTAAGGCAGAACCGCTTTTATTACCAACTAATCCAAAAAAAGGTAAAAGATTAATAAGAAGTAAAGTAATAGAAGGTAAATTAAAGGTGTATATCTCTAAAAGGGATGCTGGGAAATTAACTCAGAACAACCAAATACGTTTGAAAGACTTATTTAATATTGAAATAACTGAAATTTTAAAGTCGACTAATTTTATTAATGCTAAATTTACCAGTAAAGAATTAGATCGAACTTTTAAAATCATTCATTGGGTTCTTCAAGAAGAAAATATTAGAGTTAAAATTTTAAGAATTGATGGTTTAGTGGATGAAGGTTATGGAGAATTGAATTTATTAGATATTCCCATGAATAAAATTATTCAATTCGAAAGATATGGTTTTGTGAACCCTATAGAACTGAAAGAAAATGAATTATTTTGTTATTTTACTCAATAAAAATTGTTTTTTAATAAAATTAAGATTTTACAAAACTAAAAATAAAAAATTTAATATATTAATAATAGTTTGGATTTGAAGAATATGAATGATAAAAATTTTGAAGATGATGAAACCGAATTCGAATTACCCAAAAAACCGATGGATACTTTATGGGAATTTTGTCCTCGTTGTGGTAATCGCTTACCATCAGTTGAAAATATTAGATTTTGTATGCAATGTGGTTTTGATATTCAATATTTCAAGCAATTTAAATCATTACCATCTACAATCCCATTAACACCTATTGATAAAAGAATAAAATTAAATGATGATGAGTTAATCAAGACTAAAAAGAAAAAATTATGGGGAATTTTTAGCTCATTTGGTTTACCTATTCTGTCTTTTATTCTTATTGAAGTGTTAATTCTGGTTATAGCATTAATTATCATTATTTCATTGATTTTTACAATGGAAAATCCTTCTGAACTTCTTGAATTTTTAACTAGCCCTTCCTTCATTTCTCTAGCTACAATTGCAGAACTGATTTTTTTCTTTATTCCAATATGGTACGTTGGTAGATATATTCAACATCCTACGTTTAATAATCGAATTAAACTCTTAGGGATTTTTAATAATGAAAATAAGGATAATTATATTTTAAAAGAAGTTTTAATTGGTCTATTATTTGCCGTTAGTGCATATTTCATAGTTAATCTCGTATCAGTTTTAACAGACTTAACTTTTGGGGCAATATTTGGCCCAGAATTTCTTGAAAGAGCATATGGTAGTGCGGAAGGAACCGGTTTTACTACAGATATGCTAGCATCAAACATATTAGAATTGATTTTAATGATAGTAATGATGATTTTAATTGTGGGTCCATCTGAGGAAATAATGTTCCGAGGATTCACTCAAAAAGGATGGGATAGACATATTGGACAAAAATGGGCTTTGATTTGTACAGCTATTTTATTTACTTTTTTCCATGTAATTCCAATACTCATGCCAACTGAATTATTTCTTTTGCTTTTCCCACCTTATTTTGTTATTTCCCTAATGTTAGGTGCATTATATATTTGGAGAAAGGAAAATTTAATAGCATGTATAGTTGGACATGGCGTATATAACGCTGTAGCTATATCAATTGCTTTTTTATTTTTTTAAAATACTAATATAAAATCATAGACCATTGTTGAAAAATGAGCATATTTGAAATCCTCAAACATAAAATCTCATATGAGGACTTGATAATTGGAATAGGGATAGGTGAAAAAAAAAATCAAAATATTAGAATTATTACAACTGCATTAAATTTTTCACTGAAAAATGATGTATGGATTTATTTATTTGGGGAAAAAAATGCTATAGGTGAAATTAAATCATATCAGCTTAATAATAGCCCACATCAATCAAAAATTAAATTAATTAGTAGTATAGAACCAGAGAAAGAAATGATAACATATCTAATTAATAATAAGATAAATTCAATAGTAAGAGGGAGTTTTAAATCTTCTAATTTTTTGAAATTACTTAAAGATTCATTAAAGGTTAAAAATATTTATAGACTCGCGCTTCTCGAAACTGCAAATGGAGAGCAATTTTTCTATGGACCAGTTGGTATTGATGAATGTAACACTTTCAAAAATAAACAAATTTTTATAGAAAAATCATTAAAAATATTTCGATATTTTGAAATTAAACCTAAAATATCCATTTTGAGTGGTGGTAGAATTGGAGATTTAGGTAGAAATAAATTGATCGACAAAACAATAAATGATGCTGAAAATTTAGTTAAATATTTCAATAGTCAGGAACCAAACATTGAAATCTTTCACGACCAGATTTTAATTGAAAATAGTATCAAAAATGGAGCAAATTTAATTCTAGCACCAAATGGGATAAGTGGTAATTTAATCTATAGAACATTAATCCATTTAGGCAATGGAAAATCATATGGGGCTTTTTATTTAGATACTAAATATCCTATTATTGATACTTCTAGAGTAGCACCAGAAAATGAATTAAATGGGGCTTTTTTTTTAGCATCATCAATTTCTGCGGTGGAAAAATAGAAGAATTAATTTAAAAATAAAAAATAACGAACTACTAATGTTTTATTGTTTAAATTGAAGTATTACTTAAGATATTAACCAATTTTTTAAACTTTAAACTTTTAAATGAATCAAAAATCGAATTCAACATATTGTTCTCCTTATTATTTGTTATTATCATCAAAACAGCCTTATCAGAGATCTCTTTAACTAAAACATAATTTTCTTCAGATTCATAAATAATTAAAGATAATTCTAATGGAGATATGGACGTTTTATTCTCAATTTGGTATATTTTCTGATAAATCTGATATAAGTTAGAATCTAATGTACCAATCTCAAATTTAATATATTCTAATGGCTCTAAACTAAATTTACCAAATGTTGATGATACTAATAATCCATCTGGCCTATTAAAAACCAAATAATTTGCCTGCGTATCTGATTTTAAACTATCCAAAATTGCTCTTATACCAGCTAATTTTTGAATAGATATTGTAGATTTTTGAATTTCGAAATCTAATATTTCAATCAATCTATGCTGTGCGCTCCCTTCTTTTACAGAAACTGGTGTGAAAGCACATTTTTTTCTATATTCAGAGTCGAGATTTTCTGTCAATAGTTCAAAAATATCATCCTCTATTGATTCCTCTAAATCAATTTTGTTTAGAAGAACATAAATCTTATCTAATTTAGGTGTATATTGTATTATTGCTTCTAGAAATTTATCAAATGTCTCTCTTACAAACTGTTCGTTTCGTGTTGCATCTACCATAAAAACCGCAACGTCTACATCGCCAAAAATAATGGGCTTTTGTTTTTCTGAAAAATAACGCTCAAGGTATTGCTTTTGTCCTCCCATATCCCATACTGATATCTCCAATAACCCCCTAAATATGAAATTTTCTCGACTAATACCGCGCGTAGGTTTAAGATTTATAACTTTCATGAAATTATAACCCAAGCACGTTGTTCTCATTAAAGATGTTTTCCCAGCATTTTCTGGTCCAAATAAAATTGTTTTGATGATTTTCTCACTCCGTTTTATTTTTTCATCGATAAATTTTAAGATCTAAAATCTTAAGTAGGAATATCCAAAAAATTTTGATTGTATATTTTGATTAAAATATTGATTATATTATATTTTTGTAATTCTATAAATTTAAGTTTTTTATTAGCTTGAATATAAATTAATATAAGTTAAATCAATTAGA
This sequence comes from Promethearchaeota archaeon, assembly GCA_019058135.1. Lineage (GTDB taxonomy): Archaea > Asgardarchaeota > Lokiarchaeia > Sigyniarchaeales > SOKP01 > 6H3-1. Next base: position 9,604 of record JAHLWE010000276.1, read on the forward strand.
GGGAACTTAAATGAGTTTTTCGGAAAAAGAGTTAGAAAAAAAAATATTAAAAAAGATTCGCAATGTTCCGAATTTTCCAAAAGAAGGAATTCAATTTAAAGATATTTCAACCCTAGTAAAGGATGTGGATGGTCTAAAAGACTCAGTTAATTTTTTATATGAAAAATATAGAGATAAAGGAATTACAAAAGTTGCTGCAATTGAAGCGCGAGGATATATTTTTGGTGGTGCTCTTGCCATAAAAATGGGCGCCGGATTTGTAATGATGAGAAAGCCGGGAAAATTGCCTTATAAAACGCTATCTGAAACCTATGAATTGGAATATGGAACTGACTCTATAGAGATGCATGTTGATGGAATTGAAAAAGGAGATAAAGTTTTAATCTTTGATGATTTACTGGCAACTGGGGGAACAGCAAAAGCTGCATGTAATTTAGTAGAAAAAGCAGGCGGTGAAGTGGCTGGTGTTGGATTTGTTATTGAATTAACTGGGAGCCTTCACGGAAGAGATAAATTGGTAGGCTACGATGTTTTTGCCTTAGTGAAAATTCCAGTGGAAGAATAAAAAAAAAGTAATAAAAATTTCTTTATTTTTTACATATTAGATAATTGCACCTTTCATTGAATCCTTACATTTACAAGTTCTATCCTTTGGTATTTTAGGAATTGCTATGTCGAGAATTTTTGTTAAATTAATTGCACTTTTTTCCATTGTTGCTAAGATTTCCTCGATGCTAACTGAATATTTTTTGATTGGACCACCACAACTTGGACATTTTGGACCGATTTCAACAATACCACACCGATCACATTCAGCTGCCCATACATCTAAATCAGTAACCATTGCAATTGTA
>JAHLWE010000277.1 GCA_019058135.1 Promethearchaeota archaeon
TAGAAGTTGTCCTTTCTGATGGGCAAATAATAAATATTGGTTCTTCAGTTAGAAAATCAGTATCATCCTATAATTTTACTGGATTACTTGTTGGTTCTGAAGGCACCCTTGGGGTTATTACTAAAATTGGGCTTAAAGTAATCCCCTTACCTAAATCTAGGAAAATGGGGCTTTTTATATTTGATTCAATTGAATCAATCATCCAAGCAGTTATTGAGTTAAGAAAAAATGGAATTATTCCGAACTTACTCGAATTTATGGATGAAACCACAACTAAAGCAAGCTTTGAATATCTTGGCGGAGAATTTCTATCTTATCCTAAAGGAATTGTATTATTGGCAGAAGTTGATGGGAACAAAACCCAAGTTGATTCTGATTTTACAAAATTATTTAATATTATAATGAAATATAACCCAAAATTTCATAAAATAGCAGAATCTGATAAGGAAAGAGAAATTCTATTAAACACAAGGAAAGCGGCGCTACCAGCTCTCTCAAGAATTAAACCGTCATGTTGTATAGAAGATTGTACAGTTTCAATCGATAAATTCACTGAATGTGTTCAAAAGATTAAAAAAATTACCGAAGAATTAAAATTGGATAATATAGAGATTGCAAATTTCGGACATATGGATGGAAATATGCACCCAACATTTTTATTTAATGAGAATAATGAATCTGATCGTAAATCACTATTAGTAGCTATGAAATACTTATATGAAAAAATTGTAATACCATTAGGAGGAACAATTACAGGGGAACATGGAGTAGGTTCTGTTAAAACTCCTTTTCTCAATCTAGAATATGATAGAGAAACTTTAAATCTAATGAGAGGGATTAAACTTTTTTTTGATCCCAATATGATCCTTAACCCAGGTAAAGGAAAAGGAGACCCTCGGATAATAAAAAATAATATATTAAATAGAAAGTTAAAAATTCCAGGAGATTTAGCCTTATCTTGTATGAGGTGCGGATTCTGTATCCCACTATGCCCATCGAAAGATTATTATAAATTCGAAGCATATACCCCAAGAGGGAGATTAAGTATATTAAATGGATTAGTTCATGGAGATTTGAAATTATCAGAAAAAGTCAATGAAATTTTGCATACTTGCATTCTTTGTGGTGCATGTTCTGTATTATGCCCTGCAGGAGTGAAAACTTATGAGATTTTTGAGAAAGCCAGAGAATTAATACATAAGAAAATTTTAATTAAAAATTAATAATGATTAAGTACTATATTCGTTCATAAAAATAACCACTTTATTTCTTTTTTCTTCTAGATCTTCTTGTTGTTTGTTCTATTAATTCGAAAAAAACTCCAAAAACATCTGTGGTGTCAAAGTAATCATATTTTGCTGAAGCCATCTTTCCACTCTGAATTGATTGAAATCCTTTTTTCTTCATTTCTTCTACAAATTTTTCAAGACCCTCAGCATAAACACCATAATGCTGCAATCCTTCTTTGCTTTGCTCAATAAATTCTTTATATAAGCAATCTCCATCAACCCATTGAATTAGTTCTATCTGCATATCTCCTATTTGAGTAAAAGCCATTTTAAGATGTATTTTCGATTCATTACCACGAAATATTATAGATAATCCTGGAACATCTACAATATTAATTTTTGGAACACCAAATATTTGTTCTATCAATTTTGCTTGTTTTTCAATATCTTTATAGACATATCCTAACTGAGTAATTTTTAAATTAGCGAGATTAACTTCTTCCAAATTTTTTTCACCAAAAGCAATTAATATTTTAAATTATGCAATATGCAATATTTAATTTTTGCAGAGGTTAATTTATATCAAATTTAATATCTATGAAAGCAATTTTAATTTCATTTAAAAAATAAAATTCTCAGAAAAAGATGTCTTAAAGTCTAGTTTTTAAAAATTATTCCACTTATTTATCTAATATCATTATAGAAAATTTATTTCTAAAATTTTGCAATTTTAAATGAAAAAAAATGATTTGGAAAACGCGTTTAACCCAAATGATGGGAACAAAATATCCCGTAATTATGGGAGCATTTATAGGATTAGGAAAAGCAAATTTTGCTGCTCCATTTTCTGAAGCTGGCGGCTTGGGAATAATAACTGCATTAAATTTTAAAACACCTTACCACTTTAAGAAAGAACTTGAACGTATGAAAGAATTGACAGATAATCCATTTGGTATAAATATCTCTGTTCTACCTCCTCAAATAAAAGGTGGGCATCATTTAACAGAAAAATCAAGAGATGAATATTTAGCATATATCGAGGTCGCACTCTCAGAAGGAGTAAATATTTTTACAACTTCAGCATATCAAGCAACCTTTATTGGAGAGAGAGTGCATGAGGCAGGATGCTATTGGTTTCATAAATCCGCTACAATAAATCACGCCATAAGTGCAGAAAAGGCTAGTGCAGATGCCGTTACAATCGTTGGATTAGAAGGAACAGGTTTTAAAAATCCCCTCACGCAAACAACCTTAGTAAATATTACAATGGCAAGAAGGTTACTTAAAACTCCTATTATTGCAGCAGGAGGCATCGGTGACTCAAGAGGATTTTTAGGGTCTATTGCAATGGGCGCAGAGGCTGTTTGTTTTGGAACAGCGGTTAAGGTATGCGAAGAAAGTCCTGCAGCATTAAAACTGAAAGAAAAATGGATAAATGAAGATATTTTTACGGAGGATTACCACCAAAAGATTTATCATCTTAAATTAAGAGATAGGGTTCTTCCTTCAATGGCTGTTGGTCATCGAAAAAAAAATCATTCCTATAAAGGATTTTATCGAAGAAATTATGAATGAATCAGAAGGGATATTAAGATCTTGGGGATTCACGGCAGAAGAGTTTAATACAATTTCCTAAATGTTAAACTATATAATTCTTTATTTTTTCTACGAATTCCTGAATGTATTTAATAAATTTTTTTCCTACCAAAAATTTTTAAAATAAAATTTGATCTTTAATAATAGATATGTCATCACCTCCCTCTCCACAACCTCCTAATTCAAGAAGATCTAGGAGATTTGAAACCAGAGAATTGGTTGAAATAATAAGAAATGCGATGGAAATATATGACGATCAATGGCAACAAGAATCCAATTCAATTAGGACGGTTCCCAGATATCAAGAGGATTATAACAAACTTACAAAGGAAGAAAAGGAAAAATTTCATGAATTCTTAGAAATGGGTTCGATTTGTCCAATTTGTAAAGCTAAAAATCATGTAAATTATTTAAAAAAATTTTATTTTAATAAAAAACCTGATAAAATAAATCTAAAAAATAATTTATTGAAATTAATGGAACAATCTAAAGATTTTAGTAAAAATATCTCAATTGGAATACCTTGCTGTAGCTGTTATAGAAAAGTTTTCAACCAGAATAAATCTAATTTAACTACATCACTGAATAGATCGAATTCGCATATGCGATTGAAGAGAGCTCTCCTTTACGACCTCCAATATTTTTTAAAAATATCTAAAAAAGCTAATATTTTTAGATAAAGAGTAGGTTTAAATCATATTAGATTATTATTTTGTTTATTTTTCTCCGAGAATTCCTAAGATATTAATTTAAGGCAAATATCCTTAAATAATTACAATTCCTTACCTTAATTTAGAAAATTACACCTTAAGAAATTTCAATGAAATTGAGTTTTTTAATGTCGGTAGGAGCAATGCTTATACATATCGATGCGATGCACTATGTAATGAGCGATTAGATGCTGAAGGATTTAAAAAATACTTCACATTCTAAAGGTTTAAAAAATATAAAATAAAAGTTTTTTTAATTTATCCACAAGGATATTATTATCTTCAACAAATATATTTGAATTTGGCACCAATTGGCAAATATAATTTATGAAATTATACACAAAACTGTCATAATTATTGATTAATACGATATTCATTTTTCACTTTTTTTAAAGGATGCTAAATAGTTGTATTGTCTTGCAATTCTTATAAGTTCTTGTTCAAGTTCTGGTTTATTAATTTCAGAAAATCCTGATGAAAATATAGTTACAAATGGAATGTTCTTTTTTCCTACTTCTTCTAATATACTAGGGCATAACCTCGCAGGAACAGCGATAATAACATAATCGATTGGTTGACTATCTGGAATCTCTAAAATTGAGCTGTAAATTTTAAATCCTTTTAATTTTTGCCCCTTCAAACGAGGATTAAAAAGAAAAATTGGTTTATCAAAATTGATTTTCATAAGAACGTTTAGGAAATATCCACCAGCTTAATCTTCATTATTAACTCCTATTATCCCAACAGCTCTAGGAAAGAATAATCTATCAAAATCTTTCATAAATTCAATTAAAAAAAATAGTTAATAGAAAATAACTCTTTCTTTTTTAAATTTTTAATAATAATGTCTAATAATGCGATAAGTATTATCAGAGTACAAGTATTTGGTGCTAACTAATTCTCCGAATAAAATTAAAAAAACCCAATATGAAATAATTTTATTTCACATAAAAATATTAATAAAGATTTTATCTATAATAATGAATATGTCTTCATCAACTCCTCCACCACCACCCCCACCTCGACGTAATATGAGATTGATCTCCTTAACAGAAATATACGAATCACAAGGAATAGACCTAACTCAAATTTTTTCAATTCAAGACATATTGGAACAAGGACGTCTTCGATATGTTAGAGAATATAATAAGCTTTCAGAAAAAGAAAAGAATGATTATCAAGAGTTCTTGGAATTAGGCTCGATTTGCCCAATTTGTAAATCAAAGAACCATGAAAGTTTTTTAAAGCGATTTTATTTTAGTAAAAATCAAAGAAATATAACCATAAAAAATATGTTGTTAAAAATAATGGAACAAACAAAAGGTATGAGTTATAAGTTATCACTTGGAATTCCATGCTGTAAATGTTATAGAAAAGTTTTCAATGTAAATAGAAATAACTTAAACGGACAAGCAAGAAGAATTGAATTGAGGAATGGATTAATACGAATATTGGAAAGAAGAAACAGATAATTAGTCTTTATATTAAATGATTCTTAGACCTAAAAAATACAATTTGAATGCTTTAATGAGAATTATTTTAAAATATCAATAAATCGTTTCCTATATTTTTTTATTTTTTGACCATATTCATATAATGCTAAATAAGATTTTGCTGCCCTTTGAATTGTCGGATATACTAAAAAATCATTTTCCTTAAGCATTTTGTAGAATATTTGCCGATCCTTATCAGGATATTCATGTAAAATTATTATCAGGATTTTATTAAGAGAACGCACATAATCCTTAATTCTAATTAAATTTTTAAAATAGCCTTGGAACCATTGTCCGCCAAATTTTCCGGGTGTATCAGTTTCTATTATTACCAAATCTATGTTTTCTGAAATGGCAACCTTACAAATTTCATAAAATGCATCAATATAAGTAATCCACGGTAAATCTAACGGATTAGAATAGGAACCTACTTTTATAGGATAAATTTCCATCAATTTTTCTTTTGTTTTCCCTTCAAATAGCGGCATATTTAAACCTAATTTGGTTAAGCTATCTGTAGCAAGAATCCCGAATCCTCCAGACCATAAAATCACCAAAGTATTTTTGCCCTTAGGAAATATGAGTTCCTTATTCAATTTTTCTTGATTTCTTTTATCACTAAAAAAATGATTGAACATGTACGCATAATCAATCATTTGTTCTAAGGATGTTTCTACCTCAATTGTTGGTGTTTGTTTAATAACAGCATCCCAAATATTCTCTTTTGTTGCAATTGAACCGGTATGACTTAAAACTGCAGTTTGAGAGCGTTTTGTTGTCCCTCCGTTCATGAATAAAACGGGCTTTTTCATATGTTTTAGAACACGGAATAACTTTTTTCCTTCTTCCTTATGAAATCTTGAAAATCCTTCGAAATATACACAAATAATATCAGTCTCTTCATCCTGATTGTAATATTCTAAAATATCAGATATTTGTAAATCTACACAATTTCCTATACTAGCGCCTTTAGAAAATTTAAGACCATATCTTAAAAAACCAAATTTTATGAGTTTAGTATGTAGATCACCTGAATGGAAAACACTTGCGATATTTCCACTCTCAATTGGGAATAAAAAATGATA
>JAHLWE010000278.1 GCA_019058135.1 Promethearchaeota archaeon
ATAGTTTGCTTGGAGCAGCATGAAACTGAGTTTCTTTCACTAGGTTAAGATTTTTAGTACTATTACCTAAAGAGTTAAAGATGGATTTTGCAGAAATTGGTTGATCCCCAATTTGTTTAACACCATGTGTTAACAAAATAAAATATATTATACAAAATGATAAAGAAATTGAGTTCTTATCTACTCCCATATAGTTTGGCTCAAAACCATTTTCGAGAAGTTTTTCCCAGAGTTCTAAAGATTTTTCTATAAAATATTCCTTCAATTCTTCTAAATCTTCATTAAATGGGAGATTCGAAACTATGAATTTAATATTATTTTTTAATATATTTTCAAATTATTTGTCCCAAACTATTAGTTGATAAGGTTTATAACAATATGGACAAGGGCACTTAGCTCTATTTACATTTGAAGTATTTGATTCAAAAAAAGTTCCACACTTTTTACATCTCCATTTTAACAAGGAAAGCCTATCTTTATAATCATCTTCATAATTAGATAATAATCTTAAAGATTTTTCACTTGCTATTGTCTCTAAATCATTTTTACTTAATTTTTTATTTTTTCGAGCACATTGATCACACCAGAATTTTCTTTGCATGGCATGAACATCAGTAGTCCAAATGTAACCACAAGCTCCACATTTTACAATTAAAGGGATTTCACTTGATCGATAATTTTTAAGTAGTTCTTTAAATTCATCTTCGTTTTCTGGCTTTAACAACACACCAATCTTAGTTGTTTTATTTAATCCTGCATTTTGTACTAACTTTTTAACATCTGTATAATTATATTTATCCATTTTCTTTCTAGGTAACCATTTATCAATATTTAAACTAGGATTTAATATTTTTAAAAGAGGTATATATTCAATAATCGCATTCCTTACCGACTTTTCCTCCAAATTTGTTAATTTCTTTAAATCTTCCTTAAGACTTTGATAATCTGGAGATTCAATAAGTGCTAGTGAGATAATTAGTAAAATTTTTCTTGCTTGGTCTTTAATACTATATCTCTCGTATCTTCCATATCTTATATTTTCTTTATTTGTTTTCTTAATTAAATTTGTTAAAACTTTCTCTGAGAGAATTATTTTAAGAATTTTACTACTATCGATGTGGTTTTTCTTTATATAATCTAAATATTTAATAAAATTATCATTATCGACACCAATTCTATTTTTAATAAAGTCAACAACAATGCGACAAAAATTGAGGTTTTTATCTGATGTTAGATTTCGCTTTTGAGAGATACTATTCACCTTCGAAATGTATTGATTATTAATAAAAGGAAAAAGTTATAAATTTTTAATTAGAGGAGATTCTAGATTTTCTAAATTATATCTAAAATCTATTTTTTAAAAGTTTTATATAATTAGACTTTTAAACTGATTTGAATAAATTTTTATAATTAGTAATTAATTAAATTAGAGTAAAGATCAAGTAATTTTATAAAAAAGATGAATGATTTTCCATTTTACACGTTTGATCCACTCCATATAAAAGAGTATTTGAAGACAGATTTTGAAGTATATCGAAAAAATTACATTTTAAATAAGACTAATGCACAATATCTAGAAGAGGCGGGTGGAGCTCAAATGATTTTAAATATATTATTATAATAAAATAAAAATAGAATAAATGGTGTATATGGTTGAGTAAAACTGGTAAAAATAATAAAACTTTAGAATTGATTAAGAACAGAAGGACTATTCGAACATATGATCCTAAACCACTTACTCAAGAAGAAATTAATATGATTATATATGGAGCAATGAGAGCTCCTACAGCAGGTAACATGATGTTCTATTCCATTATTCAAGTAACACATCAAAAAATGAAAGATAAATTGGTAATAACATGTGATAATCAACCCCATATCGCAAAAGCTCCCTTGGTTTTGATTTTTCTAGCTGATATGCAACGATGGTGGGATTATTTCAAAATCTGTAAAACACGAGAATTATGCGATGAAATTGGCGTAAAATTTCAAACTCCACAGGAATCTGATCTACTACTTGCCTGTTGTGATGCATTAATAGCAGCTCAAAATGCTGTTATAACAGCGGAGGCTTTAGGAATCGGTTCATGTTATATTGGAGATATTGTTGAAAATATTGAAATTCATCGTAAAATGTTTAATCTTACTCGATGGGTATTTCCTATAATAATGGTCTGTTTTGGGTACCCAAAAGGCAATAAAGAAAAGATACCCTTAACACCACGATTTTCTCAAAAATTTATCCATTTTACCAACAAGTACAATAGACTAAATAAGCAAGATTTTACTGAAATGTTTCAAAATGTGAAGAGAAGTTATGATGTAAAACAAGCTAAGAATTTAGGACAAAAATTTTATTTTGCAAAGTTAGCAGCGGATTATTCTATGGAAATGCGACGAGCAGTTAAAGTAGCTATTAACGATTGGATTATGAAAAATAATGATTTAAAATTAAATTACTGAAAATATTTAATAAAAGAGGGATAAAAGAATGAGTGAAGATTATACGATTGGTGAGATGATGACTGTTTTAATGGCTAGGGAAGTAAAAAATGACGATGTAATGATAGTTGGAGTAGCCACCCCATGTGTATGGGCTGCGTTCACATTAGCAAAATTAACTCATGCTCCAAATGCAATATATCATTATATTATGGGAAATACTTTTGTTTATGAGCCTCGTCAGGTTTCATTGCTTTATTTAGAGATGAATACAGCAAGAGCATATAGATTTCAAAATACAGGAGAATGTACTCTGGAAAGCTTACCTTCTGATAAACTTACTACAATAGAATTCTTTAGACCTGCTCAAATTGACCAATATGGAAATACAAACAACATTTGTATTGGGGATTGGAACACACCAAAGATTAGGCTTCCAGGTTGCGCAGGTATAGCAGATTTTAGCATGTTTTATTCCCGTGGTTCTTTCCTTTACACACCTAGACATGATACGCGAACTTTCGTTCCAACAGAGAAACTTTACTTTATATCAGGAGTTGGTTTTCCTGATGGAAAGCCGAGTATTTGTGGTGGTGTCGGCCCACAATGCATAATAACTAATTTAGCATATTTAGATTTTGATGAGAAAAGTAAACGGATGAGGGTTGCATCTATTCATCCTGGTATAAACATTGAAACTGTTAAAAATTCTACTGGTTTTGATTTAATTATTCCTGATAATGTAAAAGAAACAAAACCGCCTACTGCAAAAGAAATAAAAATTTTAAGAGAAAAAGTGGATCCATTAGGCATAAGGAAGTTAGAAATTCTCTCAGGTAAGGAACGAGAAGAATTATTAGATGAGATTATAGAAAAAGAATTAGCAATGAAAAAAAGGTTTCCGAATCTATTGAAATAAACCATTTTGATTTGGATATAAAGATATTTTACGACCTATTCTTTTAAGGGAAATTAAATTCTTTTCAAATAATTTATCGATATGATATTTTACAGAACTCCTTTTTAAATTTAATTGACGAGCAATTTTACTAGAAAAAATTCCTGGATTCTTTTCGATAATATCTAAAATTTTTAAAGAAGTTTTTGATTTTATGAGAAATATACGGGAATCATCGTTCTCTTTTAGATTTACAATATTAGGAAAAAAAACAACATATTGACCAATTTTTTCCTTTCTAATTATTCCGTATCGCAGTAATACATGTAAATGCCATTGTAATTGTCCTTTTTGTAAATTACATTGTCGAAGAAGTTCATTATTATGAATACCTGGTTTTTCAAGGATTTGATTTATAATTTTTTTGCGATTTTCATTTTCAAATATATCATTAAATGAAAGATAATAGTTAAGTTGTAATGGAACTGTTTTCTTTTTAAAATAATCTCTAAATTGATTAAAAGTTATTGAGATAGAAATTGAAATTAAGAATATTATTGGAATTAATAAGAATATGATAAATAACCAATCCAAAATAGTTATTTCAATACCAAATATGTCGAGAATTGATGTAATTTTGATGGATAATAAGAGAGATAGTAGAATTATTATTGAGATTATTACTATAATTTTAAAAAAGAATAATTTACGGGAATTTTCCTTTATATTTAATTCTTTCATACTTTTTAAATAAATATCTTTTTTAATATCAATGAGAAAAAATTTCAAAACTTTAAATATATTTATCTTAATATATTTTATGTTTAGTTGAGTTTACTTTCCTGTTCTTGCTTTAAATACATTTATGAATGGGAGCATAAATGAAACTTTTTCTGCATATTCTAAAAATTCTCCTTCAAATTTTGCTTTTAACGATAGATCTTCAATCTTACCTAACATGATATAAAGTACTACCTCTGCAACCCATATAAATAAAATCCCTGAATAATCTACCATGATGCCGGGTACTATACTAAGCGGTGATGTTGTACGAAGG
>JAHLWE010000279.1 GCA_019058135.1 Promethearchaeota archaeon
CCTCCACGATGTCAAAACCTTTAGAAAGGCACATATTCTGAGAAGTGATATTGACATTTGTTAACATTGCAGGTTTCGGCCATCCCGTCGTTCCCGTAGTGAAAACAATTAAAATCGGATCATCTTCTTTTACCTTATCACATTCATCTTCAAAAATTTTCATTTCTTCAGGATTTTGCATTACAGCCATTGCTTCTTCTTTAGCTTTCGCTGCAAATTCATATGCTGGGATAATCCCTTTTCTTACTCTATCACCGGGAGGGCTAAATTGAATAAAATATTCAATCCAAGGACAATTATCTTTAACTGCTTTTCCTATCATGCCAAAGTTAGCCACAGAGGTCTTACCGAGATGACAATACATCTTCGTTTTTTCTTTCAATAAACCTAAATTCCTTAAAATTTCTTGTGGTTTAAGCCTTAAATCGAGTGGGCACCATATTACTCCAAGCTTAGCACAAGCATATGCCAAGTATATATGTTCCATAAAATAAGGAAGCAAAGTTATTATAATATCTCCCTTTTGAAAACCCATTTTCCATAACTTTATTGCGAATACATTTATTGCCTGATTGAACTCTTTCCAAGTGATTTTTTTATCATCATCAGCATCAATGAGGGCGATTGCACTTGGTTTTTCCTTTGCCCATTTTTCTATTACCTCACAAATAAAATGAGGAATTTCAGCAAATTCTTTTAATGACATATTAACTCAATCTTTTTTTTTAAAATCGTAATTTCTGTTAAAAATATATATTTAATAAAATTGTTGTTACCATATAAAAAAATTTAATTAAAAAATATAATATTTTTATTCAATTGAGTAAAAACCATATTAGGAGCTTATTGATAGAAGAGAAATATTTAAAACAAGAATAAAAAATAAGAATTAAATAGTTAATTGAATCTATTGTAGATTGTTTCGTATTTTATAAGGATAATATCATCAATTGGAATTGGAAGTTGACGTAGAATAATAATGGGATTAAAAATTAAAAGATATGAAGAGAAATTTAAAATTCTGATTTTATTTGTCCTTTTATCTATTCTATGTTTTTTTACATATTATTTTCTTTTTATTCTTAAAATTAGCACTATTTTCACCCATTTTTTTTATATTCCCATTATTTTAGCATGCCTTTGGTGGAAAAAGAAGGGTTTGGTTATTACTATATTTATAGCTGGATTTCTGATTTTTTCTTCCCTTTTTCTTGAATTAAATGAATTAATTATAGATAACTTACTTCGAGGTTTAATACTTATTTTAATTGGCATTATAACTACTATTTTAAGCGAACAAATTTCAAAGGTAGAAGAAAAACTAAAGGAATCAGAAGGTCGATATAGAGATTTTATTTCAGTGGCTTCACATGAGTTTAAAACACCATTAATTCCAATAATTGGCATACCTCATCTCATTTTAAAAGATACAAATTTAACTGAACAACAGAAAGATTTTATCATTGAGATTTTGATAAGCGGTAAAAAATTAAACAAACTAATGGATAACCTTTTAGATACAACTAAAATTGATGCCAAGAGTATTGAATTAACCAAACGAGAAATGGAAATTAATCCTTTAATTAACAATTGCATCTCTGATCTCGCTTTCTTAATGAAACATAATAACCATACAGTAATAAAAAGACTAAAAGAAAATGTTAAACTAAATATTGATGATAAGAAAATATCTCGAGTTTTAACAAATCTTATTTTGAATGCGATTAAATATACACCTCAAAATGGAAAAATTGAAATTTCTACTCAAATCGATGCTGCTGATAATTTTATTTTTTCAATAAAGGATAACGGGATTGGAATTGATAAAAAGGATGCAAATTTGGTCTTTCAAAAATTTGGAAAAATAAGAAAAGTTGAAATGTCTCAATACAACCTTGATACTTACGGAACTGGTCTGGGACTTTATATTTCAAAAGAAATCATTAAACTACACGGTGGAGAAATCTGGTTCGAATCGGAAAGACGAGATAAAGGTACAATTTTTTATTTTAAATTACCATATAATTAACTTTATTATTAAGAGGCATTGAGAAACTATATAAAAAATCGATTCTCTTAGCATCTCTTACTTTCCTCTTTTCATTTATAATTGCTGAAAGTTCCCTTAAAAACAACTCTTTTTTTGATTAGAATTTAATTAATATACTAGTTTTATAGAAATTTATTGATAAATTCTTAATATAAATATCAAATTTTAACATATTATTATTATTTTCCATAACACACACATAGGATTTTGATAAGTTTTATATTGGAAATTATTAATATTTTTCTTGATTAATTTTCATTGAAATTATTTATAAGATTAGTTAATAATCCATAGGATCTATATATAAAGGAACAATTGAGAACTTATAAGAAAACTTGGGAATATTGATAAAAATTTCATAGGATGAATTTATAACTTAAGATATTTTGCCCTCCAGTAAATATGAATAAAAATTAAATGAGAATAATTATCCTGTAATATCTAATTGAATGCAAAATTAAATAATAAATAGGAATAACATAAATGAGAAGTAGTTTTTAGAATTAAGAGTAAAAAAAAAAGAAAAAATCTAAAATGAAGTGAAATTATTATTAGATTAAAAATTAAAAGGTATGAAGAGCAATTTAAAATTCTGGTCATAATTGCCCTTTTATCTGTTTCATGCATTTTTACATATTATTTTCTTTTAATACTTAGAATTTTCATTATTTATTCACATTTTTTTTATATCCCTATTATTTTAGCATGTTGTTGGTGGAAAAAGAAAGGTTTAATTGTACCTTTATTTTTAACTGGATTAATGATTTTATCTCCTTTTTTCTTTGGATTGAATGGGATGGATATAGATATTTTACTTCGAGGAGTTGTTTTGATGAGTGTTGGTATTCTTGCTTCTGCTTTAAGCGAACAGATCTCGAAGGCGGAAGAAAATCTAAAGGTTTCAGAATTAGAACTGAGAAAATTAAATAAAGAATTAGAACAAAGAATAGAAGAAAGGACAAAGAAATTAAAAGAATCCGAAAAAAGATATAGAGATTTTATGTCAATAGCCTCACACGAGTTTAAAACACCCTTGATTCCCATAATTGGAATGCCTCAACTTCTTCTAAAGGATAATAACTTAACTGAACAACAGAAAGATTCCTTAAATGAGATTTTACATAGTGGCAAAAAATTAAATAAATTAATAGATAATCTTTTAGATACATCTCAAATTGAAAGAAAAAGTATTGAACTAATTAAAAGAGAAATAAAAATTAATACTTTAATAGACCTGTGTATTTCTGATCTCTCTTTTTTAATAAAACAGAAAAATCATATACTCATAAAAAACTTAAAGGAAGATATAAAGTTAAATATTGATGACAGGAAAATCTCTCGTGTATTAACGAATCTCATTTCGAATGCGATTAAATATACGCCTTCGAATGGAACAATTGAAATTTCTACAAATATCGATGGTGAGAATAATGTCATTTTCTCAATAAAAGATAATGGTATCGGAATTGAGGAAAAGGATCAAGAATTAATTTTTCAAAAATTCGGGAAAATTAGAGGAGAAGAAATCGTTAAATATGAACTTACTTCTCATGGAAGTGGTTTGGGTCTTTTTATATC
>JAHLWE010000280.1 GCA_019058135.1 Promethearchaeota archaeon
CAATTTAACCTCATTTCATTAATAAAAAGTTATTAAATTTTTTCAAAGTAGGTAATTAATGATTAGATTTATTCTTATTCAAAAATTTCACAAAAAAATATCCTTTTGATGAAAATGGGAAAATCTAATTCAAAAGTTTTCAAATTTTATTAAAAGTATTAATGCTAATTGAAGAATTATAAAGAAAATACGATTATTTATGATAAAATTTGGAAAAATTACTGCTTTCTATACGAAGACCCTAAATTCTTAAAAATAATTGAATATTTTTATCAACTTCAATTATTGATTTGAAAACTTTTTAAGAAAAATTAAATAAAAAATAGTGTAAATAGAATTATTCAAATAAATTTTAGTTAATAATTTTAAAAATATGATAATAAAAAAAAATGAGGCGTTAAGAATAACAATAGCACGAAAAAAATTATGGGAACCTTCACAGGATTGGATTAAAAACGCTGAAGTTACTCGGTTTATTGAATTTGTCAATAAGGAATATGGACAAAATTTACGAGGAGGAAAAGATCTATATAAATGGTCTGTTGAAAAAATACCTGATTTCTGGGAGGCAATGTGGAAATTTGTAGATATAATAGCATCTAAACCTTATGATAAAGTTGTCGAAGATTTAAATGTATTTCCTGGAACAAAATGGTTTCCTGGAGCAAAGTTAAATTTTGCCGAAAATATGTTGAAATTTAGAGATGAGCAATTAGCGTTTGTCTTTCAAGGCGAAACAAAAGTATTTAAGAAAATGACTTATGCTGAGTTGAATAAAGTTGTAGCTCGTTTAGCGAAATCACTCCGTGAAAATGGGGTAAAAATTGGAGATAGAATTGTATCATATATACCAAACTTAATTGAAACACCAACTGCAATGCTAGCGGCTACTAGTATTGGTGCGATTTGGGCTTCTTGTGGTGCTGAACTTCAACCAAGCGCAGTAATTGATAGATTTGGTCAAATTGAACCTAAGGTCCTCTTTACCGTTGATGGCTATTATTATAGAGACAAAATTTTTGACATTAGGGAGAATATTAAAGCAGTAGTAGAAGCTATCCCCTCTATAGAAAAAGTAATTATTGTCTCTTATATTTCTGATGGTAAAGCAGATGTTAGTGATATTCCTAAAACTGTAAATTGGGAAGATTTTATTTCCAAAGATGGAGATCCCAAACTTGATTTTGAACAATTACCCTTTGATCATCCTGTCTATGTAATGTTCTCTTCTGGAACGACTGGAAAACCAAAATGTATGGTGCAAAGTGCTGGCGGTGTGCTTATAAATCACTTAAAAGAATTAATTCTTTCAACTGATCTGAAAAGGAACGACGTGATTAACTATATTACTGCGCCCTCATGGATGATGGCATAAGTTTTCCTTCTGCCAGCCAAAATGTGGAACTGGCTCATCAGTTCCTTAGCTGTGGGCGCAACGATATTCCTATATGATGGGAATCCTATATACCCAGATCCGATAAAAATGTTTGAGCTAATGGAAAAGCATAAAATCTCGATTTTTGGAACCAGTGCAGCTTATATCCATTATCTCATGGGGCTTGATGCCAAGCCAGCTGCGAAATATGATTTAAGTGCTTTAAGAGAAATTTCGCAGACAGCATCCACTCTCTCTCCAGAAGGATTTGAATATGTATATAGAGAAATCAAAAAAGATCTTTATTTCAATTCAATTAGCGGGGGAACAGACATCAATGGTTGTTTTGCTGGAGCAATCCCAATACTTACTGTATATTCTGGTGAATTACAAGGTCGGGCTTTAGCTATGAAAGTTGAATCGTATGACGAGAATGGAGATATTGTTAAAAATGACCAAGCTGAGCTCGTCTGTGAAGCCCCAGCTCCTTCAATGCCAATATATTTCTGGGATGATGACGATAATATGACAAAATACAAAGCTGCTTATTTCGATTTTTTCAAGGATAAAAGTAAAAATGTATGGAGGCATGGCGATTATATTGTAATTCACAGCGACACAGGTGGAATAACATTCTGGGGTAGATCCGATGCTGTTTTAAAACCAAGCGGGGTACGAATTGGGACCGCAGAGATTTATAATGTTATCGAACAACTACCTGAAATATCTGATTCACTGGTTATTGGACAGAAATGGGAAGGCGATCTACGTATTGTTATGTTTGTTTTATTAAACGAGGGTTACGAATTAACTGACAAGTTAAAAGCCAAAATAAGACAAACATTACGAGAGAAAACATCTCCAAGGCACGTTCCAAAGCTGATCTTCGAAACTCCTCCAGATGGTATTCCATATACATTCAGCAATAAAAAGGTCGAAATTGCTGTAACAAAAATCATTCATGGTATGTCAGTTGCTAATAGAGGCGCGTTAAGAAATCCAGAATCATTGGATTTCTACGAAAAAATAAAACAAGAATTAAGTAAAAAATAATTGAAATATCCCTAATATAATTATTTTTTCTTTTTCTTATTTATTATTCAAAACAAGTTCTTTTTCTTGGTAAGCTATATTTATAATTAACAAGCATTTCTCTCATTAGATCCATTCCTAAATAGATGTTGTAACCTACACCTTCCCATTCGCTATCTGTACGCCATATTTTATAAGGAATATTAAAATGTTCCTTAACCTGCCGAATGAATCTAATACTACCACTTGTTATAACAGTCGTTCCGACCTTACCGTCCCCGTCATAATATCCTAAGAGAAATGCTAAGTATAGTTCCCTAGATTTTAAATAAGGTAATTCAATTAATTTGGATTTTTCTTTCCCAATGATAAAACCTTGATTAATTAAATGCCGAGCAAACTCATCGCTTACGAATCTTATTCTTACGTAATCAGTTAATTCACCTTCTCTTCTAATTTCTGTTTCCTTATGTTCTAAATTAAATCCTATTATTTTAGCAAACTTATCTATAAGATATTTCTCATCATCTTTATGTATTTCTACTCCAAACCTAATATTATTTCCATGTTTAGAAAGCCAAGCTTCAGCATACAACCAACCAAGCCAGTAAGCTTTTTTCTTAGTATTTATTATTTTGAAATAATCTATCTTTAAATCAGGATGCCAATAATAAATACCATATATTGCTTTTGGTATTTCATTCAAATTCTGATATTTTTCTATCAATTGAAAAACACTTTCAGCTTCATCTTTAAATTTTTTAACAAGATTTTCTGAATATTTATTTAAATTTTCTAAAGAAATGACATAATCTGGATTTTTTTTTATCTGAAATCTCTTTTTTCTAATATGATTTTTTGACTGCCCCAATAAAATACCTAATTTCTCATCTGTTAATTTACCTCTCCAGAGATTTTTGGAAGAGACAATCTTTTGTAATCCTATTTTTAAATCATTTAAAAACATTAAAGTACTATATTTTTTCATCATATTCTATAATAATTAAGTATTTAAAAGTATGAATAGGCAGCTAGATTTTGATATAACTAAAAAAATTGTCTCATTTGCTATAAAATTATGTTTCAATTATTACTTTTAAACAGAAATAAGAAAGTTGAAATTGCTGTTACAAAAATCATTCATGGAATGGAAGTCGCTAATCGTAGCGCTCTTAGGAACCCTACATCTTTAGATTTCTACGAAAAAGTAAAAGATGAGCTTAAATAAACCTTTAAATTAATCTTTTTTTATTTTATTTTATTTTTTCTTGAAAATTTGGAGAAAGATCCATTTTAATACCAAAAAGTGGTAAAACATATGTTGTACCGAGAATAATTGAATTAATGTTCTTCATTAGTTAATTTCTCCTGCATTTCTCTTTCCTCTTCAATATCTCTTTCAATGCTTTCAGGAGTACCCGTC
>JAHLWE010000025.1 GCA_019058135.1 Promethearchaeota archaeon
ATTATATTTATGATTGGCAATTTGTATCTTATAGCTGTATCGAGTTCTTGGACATTAAATAGGAATGAGCCGTCGCCTACTATATTTACACATGGTTTATCCGGAAATGCAAATTTTGCGCCGATTACATACGGAATCCCAACTCCTAAATGACCCATTGAAAGAGAAGCTAAAGTACTTCGTGGAGGTCTATGCTTTGTATTAACTTGCATCCAACAAAACGTAGCAAGATCACCGCCATCTATTGCAAAAATCGTTTCTTTTGGAAAGAAATTGAAGATTTCGTTTAGTAATCTTTGTGTTTGAATAGGAACTTTTTCCGAAATTTTTGGCTTTAATTCTAATTGCTTTCGTTTTTCTTTATATTCTTGAACTTGAACATTCCATTCAGAAAATTGATTTTCTTTAAGATAATCTTCACTTTTCTCTAAAATTTGGGTTAAAGCCGCCTTTGCATCGGCTACTATTCCAATAACCGTCTTACGGTTTAATCCTATAACTTGAGGATCAATGTCCATATGGATAGTTTTTTGATTAGGCCCCCATAAGGGCGCACCTCCGAAAAATAAAGTGAAATCCCACTTACAACCAACAGCCATCACGAGATCCGCGGTTTTGGCAATATTTTGCATATAAGTTGGTCCCACGCTCGTACCAACAAATGTTTCGTCATCTTCTCCCAATGCTCCCACCCCATTAGGTGTTGTTCCAATCGGGATTTTGTATTTAATTGAAAATTTCCTCAACTCCTCCCAAGCTCCTGACCTCATTACGCCGCCCCCAGCAATTAAAAAAGGTTTCCTCGCATTTTTAAGGAGTTCTAAGGCTTTCTCAATTTGTTTCGGATCCCCAAAAGGCTTTGTTTGAGGTCTGTACAATTCTGGACTCCATAGCTGTTCCATTATTTCTTTACTAACTCTGCCCGTTAGAGCAGATTCTCTTATCTCCAGAAAAACTGGGCGCTGTCTTCCAGATAAAGCTTCAATAAAGCAAGCCCGAACTGTACCGGGGATTTCATTAGGTTCCTCTACTCTAATTTGAAACTTAGTAATTGGTCTCAACATTTCTATTTGTTGAACATCGCCTTGATAAACACCTTTACGGTCTTCTATCCTTAAAATTTGGGCACCTATAACGAGGAGAGGTATCGAATCCATGTATGCGGCGGCGACAGCTGGTATTAAATGTGTCACTCCGGGTCCTACGGTACCCATACATACACCGATTTTCCCGGTAACTCTTGCGTAGCCATCAGCCATGTGTCCTGCTGCTTGTTCGTGTCTTGTCATTATGGTATCGATGCCTTTATCCTTACCCCATCGATTTATCGCATCATAAATAGCTAATAATTGTCCTCCTACAATAGCAAATATATACTCCACGCCTTCATTAAGTAAGCATTGGACTAATAAATCCCCACCATTATAACTTTCTTCTTTTTTTTCTTTACTCATAATTTTTCACATTAATTTGGCTAAAAATATCAAATATTAATAAGTTCTAAAATAAATCCTAATATTTTTTCGGTATCGAGGTAATAAAAATTAACTTTCCCGGCTTTTCCTTTTTGGATAACATCGATATTATACTTTTCTTTGAAAAATTTTAATATTTCTTCTGCGTTTTTGGTATATGTTCCTAGGTGATGTAATCCAAATCGTCCTGCTTCGATTGCGTCGGAATAAACATTAGGCCCTGTGGCTTCTACGACTTCCACAATTTCTAACTGTTTATCCCCCCAATGCTGCATAATTTTTTTCATTTTCACAGTTCCTTCCTGACCTTTATAATTTACATCGCTACTTTGTTCAACGATATTTAGTTTAGCTCTAAAGTTAAGAAGCTTTCCAAAGATCTCCGCAGCTTTTTCGATATCTTTTACAACAATACCCACTTGATCAAATTTAGGAATTTTTATTTCAGACATATTTTTCAAACTTTAATTTTTATATCTTATATTTATAAAATTTTATTTTTGCAATAGACTCCTTTAAAGGAAAATCTCCTTTTAAAATTAGTGATTTTAATTCTTCCGCTAATTGTATTGCTCCGAATCTATCTGATTGACGTAATGCGACTGGAACTTCCTTACCTTCAAATTTAATGCTTTTTAAATCACCAATAAAAGCGTTTTCAGGACACATTTGTTTACAAGTTCCACAATTATAACATTTAGTTTTATCAATACCCTTTTCCACAGTAAATGCTTGGGTTGGGCAATCAATTTCAACTTGACAAATTTCACATTTAATGCATTTTCTAGCATCAAATGTTATTAGGAAATTATTATCCCAGACATCCCCATAAGTAATTTCACCCATTTTTTCTCTTCCAACTAAGTTTAAAATTTGAAGAGGAACATCTTTATCTGATTTAACCATATTGTTTAGAATCTTCTCATTCAAAATAGGAAATGCTACTGCAATAGAACATATTGGTTCCGGCCCATATGATGTCATAAATGCACCCATATATTCGGGTTTCATTCCTTCAAAATCTGCGATAGTCATTAAATTTGGTTTTAAAATATAATTTCTAGTTCCTGGTCCCATAACATGTCCTA
>JAHLWE010000281.1 GCA_019058135.1 Promethearchaeota archaeon
AATAACAAGTGATCAATTTAATGAGTTATTTCAAGCTTTTAAATCTATAAAATATTTATCTCCCCCCACCGATACAGCAATACCCATAAGCTCAACTGTATTAAAAAACATTTTAATTGATGAATATAATCTAAAAGTTTCTACTAATATCGAAGATATTGATGAATCCAAAATGGATCTTCAAAATCTCACTGAAAATGAAACTCAAAGAAAAATCAATGAAAACATGCCAAAAGATTTTGTTGCAGCTGAAACTAGATCACCTACGAGTGGAAAAGGCCTTGCATTTGTGGTTGAGGCTGCATTAGCTTATAAAGATGGATTAGAGAGTCCAAAATTACCTAGGGAAGCTCTTTTAAGATATGTTAATCGCACATCGAAATTACGAGATAGTGCAGATTGTGCTATAATGAAAGCAGCACAATCCGTCAAGTGGAAGGAGAATTACAAATTAGATGTTTATGATAACGGATTGCCTAAAGGACCTCTTAGACTAATAATAAATGTTTCTGGTCCATTTGTTCATCTTATGTTCAAATCTCAGTCAAAAAATGCATTGGCTGAAGATGAAATTTTAATGACAGAAATAAAATTAACTCTTCAGAAAATTGGTCTCCAGATTAAGAGTTATTTAAACAGAAGAGAAAAAATACGAAAAGGCATAGATAGAGAGAAAAAAATTTTGAAATATATTCCAATTTTTGTTAATTCTCTTTATAATATTGCAAAAAATGAAGATAAATATAAAAATAAATTGAAAAAGGTTGAATTAGAAAATCTATTACGTAGTGCTATTGGTGAAAAGCCAGAGAAGGTGTTATTGCCAGAAGTACCTATAGTTGAAAAACCTCCTATAATTCCATCAAAAATTATATCGAAAATACCGAAACCTGCTATAAAACTTCCTCAAATCTCTCCTAAACCTCAACCAGCAAAAATAATTACACCGTCTATAAAAACTAAGGTTCCTGCATTAATAGGAAAAATTCCTACCACTATTCCTAAGAAAACTTCCACTCCTAAAAAATTAATTACAAAACCATTAATTTCAAAACCTAAAACCTCCCAACCCATACCAATGGCTAAAAAACTTGGAACCCCACAAAAAATAACACCTATTAAAAAACCTTTGAAGAAAACTGTACAAACATCATTACCTATAATAACAACAGAAAAAATCTTCTCTATTTTAAATGATGAATGGCAATCAATTAAGCACTTGATATTTAGATTAGGAATTAGTGATATGATGGATGCCCGATTATTACAAGTTAAACTTAAACAACTTGAACGGGAAAATAAAGTATTAGTTAATATTCAAAGTGGGAAAAAATATTGGAAGTTAAAAAAATAAAATAGGCAAATAAAATGGCATCAAAGAGTAAAAAAAATTACGATTTAAAAGCTACTAAAGATCTATTAAGCAAATATTTAGAAATAGGACAACAAAAAAAGGAACTAAAATTTCCAGAAGATACAATTAAAATTGAAGATCTCTCTGTAAAAAATACAATTAGTAGAATTAACGAACTTATAGATAAATTAGTTCAGACGATTTACAATACAGGTCGACCTTCAATTGAACTGCCCTCGAGGTCAGGATCAAATATAATATGGGATGAAGAAAACGACTTATTGCTATTAGGAAAGCAGATAGTGGAAAAACAATTTCACAGTCTTGCTAGTGTTGGAGATATTACTAGATTAATGAAAGTTTTAGAAAATGTCTATGAACTCCTTAAGACAAATGATTACGCAACTAAACGTGAAATTTTCTATACTGCTGTGAGATTATTTAAAGATCAGAAGAATAGTGATAAGAGTATAGAAGATATTTCTACTATGTTATATACTACAAGAAATTCAACTCACATTATTGCTGCTCCAAGGGGTGCGTGTGTTGGTAAGCTTAGAATTAGAGATGGTACTGAAATAATTGACCTTGAAAGGCAAGGAAGTGGATATTGGCAAGTATCTACTATGTTAGATGAAATAGATATAATTGAATCAGATGCCGAATTTATTTTAGTAATTGAAAAAGACGCCGCTATGATGCGCCTTAACAAGCATAAATTCTGGGAAAAATATCCTAGTATTCTGATAACGGCCCAAGGTGTTGGAAATGTTGCAGTTAGAATGTTTTTAAGGCGTCTTAATAAAGAATTGAATCTTCCAGTCTTTACGTTAGTTGATAGTGATCCTTATTGACATTATATTCATTCCGTTTATTTGAGAGGCTCTAAAAGGTTAAGCTACGAATCACCTTTTCTCGCAACTCCCAATATTAAACTCCTCGGCGTATTAACTAAAGATCTTGATGAATATAAAATACCTGAAGAAGCAAGAATTCCTATGAATTCAAATGACATTAAGAGGATAAAGGATATGTTAAAAGAAAAGTTCGTTAAAAAAAATAAAAAATGGGAAGCAGATCTCAATTTAGCCCTTAAATTAAAAATAAAGGCGGAAATCCAAGCTTTTTCTTCTCATGGATTTGACTTTTTAGGCGATAAGTATTTACCAACAAAATTAACTACGGGGGATTGGATATAAGATGAAAATATTTTATAAAAATAATAAAAATATCGATGGTGGTATTGTTCAATTAATTGATAAAGAAAAAATGATGAATTGGCCTCCTGAAATTCCAATTTTAATTATTGAAAAATATCGAAAAGACCATTTATCAAGATTTAATAATAATAAATTAAGATCTCAAATAAATAAACACTTAGACGAACTTGTTAAAGATGTTGCTATCCCTTTAATGGCTAAGGGTTTAGAAACAGAAAATAGCGAGGAAAAATTAACGTTATTAACACGTTTAGAGGAAATTACTAGGAAAAAAACTGAAATAGCTAAGCCAATTATACCATATATAGAAAAACTCCTTAAAGATGAAAATGAAAAAATTAAAAAATTAGCCCAAAAAGCGTTAAATAACTTTGAGAAGGCAAAAAAAAAAAAAAAGTTAGAGCAAATGCGTAAAAAAATGGAACAACTTGAGAAAGATTGGCTAGAAGAAAAGGTATCTAATGAAGAATACGCCTCAGCAAGAAAAAAATTATTAAAATTTCAAGCAGAATTGGGCGATTAATAACTAAAAATGATTTGGAAGGAAGAAAAGGAAAAACTCGGAAAACAAATTCTTGAAGAATTATATCAAATTCGAGCTATTAAAACTTGGTATAGGGATAAAAAAGAAGGATGGATATTACATAGTGGCTTGTGGAGCCCAATATATATCTCCCTAAGAGAATTAACGAGTAAAAAGAATGCTCAAAAATTATTAGAACTTATTGGAAACGGCCTTGGAAAATTAATTGAAAATGAAATTGGCACTATAGATAAAGTAATGGGCATAGCAATGACTGGAATTTATATAGCTACCTCTATTACAGCTTTCTCTGGAATACCTTCCTTATATACCAGAAAGCTTGAAAATGTAAAAAATTTAGAAGATATTGAAAAATATATTACACAATATGGCGACCATAAATTAATAGAGGGCGATATTGAAAATAATGATAAAATTGTTATTATTGATGATTTAGTTACAAAATTTACGAGTAAAATCTTAGCCCTTGAACAATTAAAGTATGTTGCTAAAAAGCGAAATATCAAGGTTAACTGTAAGGATTTTGTTGTTCTCTTAGATCGAGAACAAGGAGCTAAAGAAAAAGCTAAAGAATTGGGATACAATCTTTATTCCTTAATTCCCTTTAAATCCAAACTTGATTGGATTAAAGACAAGTTCAGCCCCCAAGAATATTCGATTATAAGAGAATATTTTGAAGATTATTCAAAATTTCAAGATCAAGATAAAATAAAAGAAATCATTTCTTTAGCGAAAATTTAAAATTAAATTAAAAATTTTAAATTGAAATGTTCTTAATTATAGACTCAATTAAAAAAACTTCAGATTTTAATTTAAATGAAATAAAAATATTACCTGAACCGCAATTCATTAAGATTTTTAAAAAATATAATAAAATTACTTC
>JAHLWE010000282.1 GCA_019058135.1 Promethearchaeota archaeon
GAGTTGCATACCTGCAAAAATAACAATTCTAACTGACTCAGAGAGAGAAGAAATTAAAGAAAAAATCAACCTAAAAATTACAGAGAATTCCCTATCAAATGATAAAATCTCAATCAAACTTGATCCTAATACAGGTGCAATACTTGAATTAACTGCTGAAGATATTAATGGTGGAGGTAATTTATTAAAAGGAAATTCCTCTAATTTGACATTTGGCTTTCTTGATAAAGTACCCGTGGGACTTCATGCTTGGAATTTAACTCCTCAATATTGGAAACATCCAATAGAACTTCCGAATGATAAAGATGTGAAGATAAAAATTACCGAAGTCGGACCTGTTTTTGCTACTTTAGAGATTACAAGAATTTTGGGAGTAAGCCCTGTTGTACAAAAAATTACATTGTTTAAAGAGTGCAGAGAAGTATTCCTTGAATATCTTACTGATTGGAAACAAAAAAATATTATGTTGAAAGTAATGTACAGCACTGCAACAAATGCCGAGATAACTACGGCCGATGCTTCTTATTGTGCAATCGAATTCAAAATTAATCCAAATGCTCCTTGTGATATAGCTCGTTATGAAAAGATCTGTCATAATTATTTTGATTTAAGCTCACCAGATAAAAAATGGGGTTTGGCGATCATTAATGAAGGTAAATATGCTTTTGATGTAAAAGGCGGTGATATGAGACTAACAATGCTTCGAGTTTGCCGATATCCGGTTTCAGCACCAGAAGCATGGGTAAATTTAGAACGCATTGAAAATGAAAGAAAATTTGGTCATAAAATTCCAGAATATAGCGGACTTGGACCATTTAAATGCAGATATGCCTTATTGCCACATAATGGAGGAGCATTAAAAAAAACTGATGGAACTCCTAATGTAATTGTTAAAAGAAAGGCGGAAGAATTTAATATGCCTATTATCGTAATTCCAACAAAAAATATTCAAGAAAATCAAAAAGGAATAATTAAATCAGGCAAACCTTTATTAGAAATTATAACACCTAACATTTATTTAGGTACGTTAAAGCTAAATGAATGGGATAAAACTGGAACAATTATCATTAGGCTTTTTGAGGGTTCTGGGGTTTATTCTTCAGCTAAAATAAAATTCAATCCCGAATTATCAAGAAAAATATCAGAAATAAAAGCTATAGATCTATTAGAAAGAGAAATTGATTATGAATTTGATTGGAATAAAGAATTGGGTGTATTTACATTTAATATAGGTAAATTCGAAATTTGCACTTTTGAATTAATTTTTTAATTCTTGAGTTACTAAGTTACTATTTTTTATTAAATATTAAATCAATCTTATGGATTGATTCTCGATTTTATTGTATCAAATAACTTTTTTTCGCTTAATAAAGGAGCAAAATATACCATTATACTAATTACTAAGGAAAATTAAACAAAAAAGGCATATTATCATCACTTATTGTAAGTTCTCGATATGATTTACTAAAATAAGAAATATAAATTATCAGTTAAGTAAAGAAGTTATTTAAAAACTAAATATCAGATTTTTTTTCCTGCCCATACCAATCTTTTAATTCCGTTAATTTTGAATTTATATCCAAATGAAGTGCATTTTTTGCGTCCTTATTAATTTTTTCAAAGAGTTCCTTGCAAATATCAGAGTTATCTTCTGCAATATTTTCATTCCATTCCGGATCTTTTGATAAATCAAATAGTTTTTGGTCAGATCTATCATTAGATGTGATTAAGGCATAATGATCATCTTTATATAATGCATACACACTAAACCCACATGTTATATAATCACGATTCTCAATTTCTTGATCATTTTCTTTATGAAATATCGAAAGATCAATGCCCTCAAAAATATCCAGCTTATCTTTCCCTAAAAATCCGGAAATTGTTGGTAAAATATCGTGATCATAGACATAGGACTTCTTAATTCTTCTTGGATCATTTAGACCACCAGGGGGTTTGATCATAAAAGGGATATCTATAAGTTCAGGATATAAAAACATTGGAATTTTACCTGTTGCGTTATGTTCCCCAATACTATGCCCATGATCGCTTATTAAAATAATTAAAGAATCATCATATAATTCCAGATTTTTTAATTCTTCAATAAAATAACCAAACCAATAATCGCACATAGAAACCTCACCCGCATAGCAAGCCCTCATGTATTTCAATTCTCCATCAGTTATATAATCTAAATTTACACTATAACTAGGTGTAATAACTTTCCTTCCCGTATAATTCTTATCTGCATATAAATCAATGTATTTCTGAGGTGGATCCCAAGGTTCATGCGGATCAAACTCATCGATAACGCTAAAGACACTTTTTGAATCCTTTGTGTCTTTAACAAATTCAATTGCTTGTTTAAAAGTTTGTGCGGGAAAATAATCATTCTCGCTTTTTCTATCCTGCACGTTACTAAAGTATTTTTTTAATACGGAACGTTGCGGTCGCCTGCCTCCGAGATGTTTGCAAACATGTTCTTTTATTTTCCGATTCAATTTAGATTTGCCTGCTCTTAACCGCGCTCTAAATTTATCATTCTCATGACCTCTAATCCAATTCCATTGATCAAATCCGAGGTGAAAATTCATATTAGGTTTAAATTGATGGTAAGTGCTTGTAATAAATGAAGTAATATAAACGTCTTTTTTTAAATATTCTGCCAAGTGAGTCTGGTGTGGAGGTATGGGATCCCATCCTGGAGTTTTAACTATGTCGTCTGTTCGAAGGGCTGGCCTCATATGATTAAAGGGAAATGTCCGTATCCCAGTATGTATTGCTCTGCGCACTGGAATCGTAGGTAAAGATTCTGGATATGCCTTATCAAAAACAATTGAATCTTTAGCAAATCTATCAAAATTTGGAGTCTTTATCCATGAATTACCATAAGTTTTTCCCGTATGGTCTTTTCTTAAAGTATCAAAAATTATTAAGAATATTTTCATAGTTCAATCAATTAATTATTGTTATTTCTCCATATATAAACAGTTACTTAAAATCTGGACATCTTTAGACATCCTCTTTATTTGACCTGTAACTGAAGGTCATAACCACCCCATATAGGGATAGTCAATTTGAGATTATATTATATGTATTATTGTTCCGGTATTTAACAATGTTTCTTGACGCAATTAAATCAGAGTCCAACTTTAAATTAAAAAGTATTTAAATATTTAAAATTTAAGAGACTGTAGATTTATCTATTCACCAAAACCAAATATTTTTTTATGCCAATTTCCGAAATTTATTTCCTTTACGTGTTTTAGTATTAAAATAAATAGTTATTTTTAATTGAAAATGTTATTTGATTTCTAATTTGATTATAAAATAATAAAAGTGATTTATTGTGCGTAAATATCGAAATATGGTTTTTTTCGATAATAGTAATATATTTCATTATGTTCAAGGATTTTGAACAAAATTTAAAGAAATTTAAAGAAAATTTATAAATTTCTCCTATCTTTAACTAGTTTGGAATTTTCCGAGTGATAAATTCCATCATATATTTCAAGATCAGATGAGTAGAAATAGCACCGGGATCAGGGTATCCTATTGTCCTTTTTCCTAAGCTTTTTGCCTTCCCAACTTTTGCTATCATATTTTTTGTTTTTTCTACACCTTTTCTAGCCTCTTCGGTCACATCTATGAGGGCCTTACTAAGTGGAAAAGAAATTATTTCTTTTGCTTTTAATGCCGCTGGTTCAAGAGCGTCTACCATAGTCTTATCACCAGGATTAGCTTTACCTCTTTGTTTTACTGCCTTTAATCCATTAAAAAGCATTTGTGAAAACATGTTCATATTAAAATTATGTTGTTCTTCTTTGAGATCTTTTGCAGCACCTGTGAAAAATGTTCCGAATATAGCTCCAGATGCACCGCCTACTGAAACCATTAACGTTGTTCCAATTGTATTGACTAATTCTTTAATTGTGGTGAAAGAATGTCCCTCCAGTTTCTGTCTAACTGTTTCAAAGCCCCTTGCCATATTAACACCATGATCACCATCTCCTACAGCTTTATCTGCCTGAGTTAAAAGAGACTTGCTTTCTATCATTTTTTTAGATACGTAGATAAACATATCCCTTAACTCTTCTAGTTTTAGTTGAGAAATTTTCATAACATCACAATTTTTTGAATCCTATAGAATTAGCTGGATAATTGTAATATTGTGTGAGCTCATCATCTAATTTCATCAAAGTGATTGAAAATCCTGCCATCTCTTGGCATGTACAAAAACTCCCTATGACGGTATCATAAACCTTAATTTCCTTATCTTGAAGGATCTGAAAGACCCTTCTATTTACAATTAATAATTCCATCATAGTGGTAGCCCCAAGATCATTGATCAAAAGGCAAACTTCATCATCTTGCTTGAATGGGAGATCAGCAATGATCGTTTCCATCATTTTGTCTACCAGAGGATTTGCAGCAATCATTTTTTCTCTTGATACTCCTGGTTCTCCATGGAGTCCCATACCTATTTCTATCTCATCGTCGGGAAGTTCAAATGTAGGTTCTCCAGTCTCAGGAATAGAACCAGCTGCTACTGAAACTCCCATAGAACGAGTATTATTGCGAGCTTTAGTGGTAACCCGGAAAACTTCTTCAAGATTATCTTTTTCTACCGATACTGCACCTGCGATCTTGATCACAAAAAGATCTCCGGCTATACCTCTTCGGTCTTTTATTTTATCAAACGGGGCTGAAGCTACGTCATCCCAAACACTTACAGTTTTTACATCTATAC
>JAHLWE010000283.1 GCA_019058135.1 Promethearchaeota archaeon
CCTCACACATTCCAAGAAGTGATCGAGAGGAAAAGTTACAATCGGATTTATTGAGGTAATACCTAGTGATAGGAAAAGTTATAATCGGATTTATTTAAGTAATACATGATGTTGATAAACCACATTCAAGATTAAAAAGATTTTCTTGCCTATTGTGGAAGAAAATCAGTATTAAGGTAATAAAAACGACCATTTTTTGAGCCGATTATATCTTCCCCACATTATCGTCTCTTGCTTTTTCTTTTAATACACTCTTTACTTCCTCCTGTCAGGAAAAACCAAAGAAAGTAATTAATTTTACCTGAACAGGAAATATTTACATGAAAATAAGGATGCAGATAGGCTTTAAGACTTAACGATTGATGTTAATTTATGTAGGAAGGAAAAAAAATGAGTCTCAAGATGCTTTTGTTACTACCTTATCGAACGGTGGCGCATGATTTCTTTTTAGACATTCCCGTATCTTGTTTACTTCGAGTGAGTGTTTACACTCACCGGGGTGTATACACCCCCTTTGACTTATATAAACAAGTAAAATAAGAAAATTATTCCCTAATGCTGTGCCAATAGCTCCTGAACCGCTTGCCCCATAACCACAGCCAACAGGAAGATCAAAGTTATGATCGATTCTCATTTTCACTTTTTTCTTAAAAAATTCCTTTAGGTATAAGAAGATATAGTTTGTAGTCTTTGCATTCTTAGTTTGCTCTTGTCCATTAATTAAAATCTGAACTTTATTCTCCTTAGAAGTTTCAATATCTTGGATTGAGATTTTTGTATACCCAAATGCTGTAATACAAAAACCCGCTCCTCGAGAACCAATTTTCTCTGGGTTCCCAATTTTGACTCCGTTAATTTCATCAACGATTTGAAAGAATCCAGAAATTCTGTGAGGTACTTTAATTAAAATTTCTGAGGTATTTAATGACATAGAAAGCTTTTTTTATATATTATCTAATTAATATTACAAGGTTTTAATAATCTAAATAAGTTATTGTGAAATTTATGTCTCTTAAAAGAGTTATAAAAATTGGAGGTTCCCTTTTATTTGAAGGAGATAAGATTAATTCGACGAAAATCAAAAAATTTTGCGAGTTAATTAGGCCCAGAGATGATATTTTAGCTATTGTTTGCGGGGGGGGAATTATTGCTAGAAAATATATTCAAACACTTAGGGAATTTGGTGTAAATGAATCGAAATGCGATATGATGGGTATTTACATATCAAGACTAAATGCTAGATTGATAATTGAAGGTTTGGGAAATGCATCTTTTCCAATGGCATTAAAAACAATAGAAGATTTGGCAAAAAATATGTTATTTAAAAAAATTTTGGTGCTTGGCGGATTACAACCAGGTCAATCTACTACTTCAGTTGCATTAGAAGTCTCAGAATTTTTAAATGCAGATGAACTTTTAATTATGACCGATGTTGAAGGTATTTTTAATAAAGATCCAAAGAAATTCCCAGATGCTACAAAGTTTGATGAATTAACAGAAATTCAACTTCAAAATCTTATTCTTGAATCATCCAGCAATAATCAAGCAGCAGCAGGTGAATATCGTATATTTGATGCTGTATCCCTACAAATATTAAAGAGAAGTAATTTAAATGTAAGAATTTTTTCGGGAAAGGATTTAACTCAGTTAAAAAAAATTTTAGATGGAAATCCATCTGGAATTGGCACGGTTATTAAGTCAGGTCAGAATTGAACAAAACTTTTTAATTTTATTTTATTATTTATTAATAATTATTATTAGGAGTCTAAGTTATTGTCAAGTTGGAAAGATAAAATACAAAAAAAATATGGTCCTCATGAACATTGTATTATCTGTGGAAGGGCTATACCAGAAGGTAAGCAATATTGTGGCCAAGATTGTAAGGATTCTGCAATATCTTACGAGAAAAAAAAGAAAAAAAAATCCAAAATTCAGATGTATTTTCTAATTGGTATGATGGTTGTAATGTTCATTGTCATTTTCCTAATGGGGGGAGGCTAATTTTTTATAAATAAAATAATTTCAGAAATGCAGGAGGAGGGATTTGAACCCCTGTAGGTCTACGTCACAGGATATCTTCTTTTTTCAATTGATCTTGATTTTAAAACTATGTTAAACTATTAATTATATATAAGACTAAGTCTGGTTAAAGTGATTATAAAATGATTTTTATTTATTGAAATATTATTTTAATTAAAAATTCTTCAAGCAGGGATAACCAAGTTGGTCAACGGTGCCGGACTCTTTTGGGAAAAAAGCTTTCTCATTAGCTGGACTCAAGATCTAATTAATATGATTTCCGTTGATCTTACTAATTTCAGATGAGATATCCGGTGAGATAGCTCTTCGTGGGTTCGAATCCCACTCCCTGCATTTAAAAAATGAATATTTATTTAAAGGCTCGGATTTTCCGATAAAAAAAGATTAGCTCGTTAACGATTTTATTATCTAAATTTAATCGAATACTTCTTTTTGGATTTTTTGCATGAGTTTTAATGGGTAATTCATCGACAATATTAGATTCTACGAATGAATCAATAACCCGCTTTGAAGATGAAGTAGAGATTCCGGCTTCTTTAGCAATTTTAGAGATATACTCCCATTCAACCTCTTTTTTCAAAATGTTATCAAGAAGAAGTTCAAGAATTTTTATTCGAACCGTATTACCAAAGATATTTGTAAGAATGAATTTTTTCAATTTAGGAAATCCTCGTAATGAAATAAAATTATTAATTTTTTATTTTCCTTTTGTATTCCTCTAAAATTTGATTCAATAATGTTATAATTGGCTTAATAAGCTTGTTCTCCATTTCTTTTCCCTTTAAAAAAAATAATAATATAACTGGTTCTTTTAAATTACTCGCTGCTTTTTCAACAATCATTTTAGATAATAAGTTATGTTCCATTCCAAAAAGTTGATACGAAACAGATGTTGATTTTAGAACTTCATTTAACGGTGGTGTGCTTAAAGTAATAGAACCTAATCCAAAATTTACTTGATCAGATATAAAAAGAACATAGCCTCGATATAATTTTACTAAAGTAAGGTAAATAGTAATATTATCTATTTGTATATTCTTTTCAGCAATTATGTTCATTTTTTTTATTCTCTATTCATTTCGTTTCTATTTAAATTTATACTGAAAGATTTGTTTCTCTTACCGCTTCTTCCACCTCGTACCCTTGATGGACGATCAGGGCTAATGCTTTTACAACTGCCGTTGGATCATCTGCTTGAAAAACGTTCCTACCATAAGCAACACCTGAACCCCCCGCGTCTATTGATGCTTTAGTTATTTCTAAAATCCCCCAAAGTCCTCGCTTTTCACCCCCAGCAATAATCACGGGAGCCATACATCCTTTCACAACCTCTTTAAAAGAATCAATATCACCGGTCCAATTTGTTTTTACAATATCTACACCGAGTTCAGCAGCAACTCTTGCGGCAATTTTAACAACATCAACATCATATTCATCTTTTCCATCTTTTACTATTTTTTCACCTCTAGGATACATCATTGCTAAAAGTGGCATTCCCCATTCTCTACATTCTCTTGAGAGAGTCCCCAAAGTTTGAAGCATCTCTGGATCTGTATCTGTTCCCAAATTAATATGAATTGAAACACAATCAGCACCCATTTTCATGGCATCTTGAACATTATTGGTCAAAACCTTATAATTCGGATTAGGACTTAAATTAGTTGAACCTGATAAATGAAGTATTAGACCAATATCTTGACCATATTTTCTGTGGGCATATAGTGGTATGCCGATATGACCTAAAACAGCATTAGCACCCCCCTCAGCAATTTTATTCACAATTTCTCCTAAATTACTCTCTAATCCTTTAATTGGTCCTACAGTTAAACCGTGATCTAAGGGTATAATAATTGTTTTTCTGGTATTTCTATCCATGATTCTTTCAAGTCTAATTGATTTACCAAAATAACCAGACATTATCAACACCTAAATTTTTTAAATAAAATATTTTATTCTAATAATATAAGTATTAATGTTTATTGGTTTTAATTAATATTCAATAAAATTAAGATTGTTATCATTGAAGAAAGAAGAAGATTTTAAAAAGATTCTTTGTTGGAATTGTAAATTAGAAATTATTGATAAGAGTATTCAGCGATGCCCAGAATGTAACGCAATTTTATATCCAAATAGTTTTATAAATTGGACCAAGAGTTGGTTATTATTTCTTCTTATTTTATGTATTGTACCGATTTCAATTGCATTAATATTTATTTACTTTTTATAGAGAAGGAATTAAAAGGTATAATATATAATCCAGAATTACTCCAATTCTTCAAATACAACATCAGAAACCCGCCGTCGTCTAATATCAAAATCATGATCAACATGAGCTGTTAAACAATGTCTTTCCTTTCCCTTTCCATGAATATATGAAATGGGAACAACAGGTAATTCTGATTTAAGAACTTTTTTCTTTGGAACAGGAAATGCAATTATTTCATTACATCTATCACATTTAACAAGCACATATTTTATTTCTTTAGTTTCTCCTTTAGTTATTTTTTTTAAGAGTTCGGGAGAAACTTCGGGGGAATCGAGTTTGATTATCTGTTTTGGAGGAGCTACTGGAACTTCTGGGATTTTTAGGTCGGATTTTCCATCTTTAAGAGATTCTAATGATTTTTCTTTTTCTTTTTTTGTTTTTTCCTTTTCATTTTTTTTTGATGGAGTAGTAGATTTAATTAAAGATCGAAGTTTTGACGATTCTTCTGATTTCTGCTCTAAAGGTAAGATAGGGACAGATGGTTTAAGAGGAACTTTAATGACCTTTATTTCTTCAATTTTTCTTGTCTGGACTTCTTTCTCTTCATGTTCCTTATCTTCTAAATTAATTATTTTTTTTATAACTCCAGGAAATCTCATTGGAAATAAAACAAATATTAAGTTAACTATAGTTAAAGCTAATAAAAGAAAAATAATAAACAAAAAAGAAAGAGTTCCATCATACAATTGTAAAATTCCTATATTATAAATAAAGATTATGGTAATAAACATAATTAATATATTTGTAATTGACAATTTACTAATATTTTCTAAATTTAATAAGTCTCTACGCCATTTCCATGAACTATCAAATGTGCGAAATTCTCCAATTTTTGACCTAATTTTTTTAGATACAAATAAGGACGAAATACTTCTTTTAATTTTCCAAAGGGTCTTATTAGGTAATCTTTTTAAGATTTCAATTTTTAAGATTTTGTTATTATTGTCTTCTTCATTTTTTGGATCTAATGTATCGAAAATCCTAAAATCTAAGTCACCAAATTTCTTAATAATTTTTTCTATAATTTCCTTAGCAAAAATTTCATCAAATTCTTCAGCAAATTCACCTTTCCAAAAACCCCCAATTTTATTTTGAGCATCAAATATAAATATAAAATTATCATAAGACAATTTTTTAGAAGATATGATTTCTTTATCTTGAATTAAATATAGCTTTATTTGATTTCACCACTTAATTTGTTTTCATTACTATTTATTTAATTTAAGAAACATTGAGATTAAAATAATTTTTTATTTTCATAGTTAAAATTTAAAATTAGAAATTGTTAAAAAAGAATTTTAAAGGAAAAAAGAAAATACAAGTATATTCATTTAAAAAATTGTGTTAAATACCAATTATTGACAAATATTGCGTAAATCGCTATAAATTTTTGCCAATTCGCTCATGATATTTGCATTATTTTGTTGAAGATAATAACTTAGATATCCCGAAAGCCCATCTTCGGCTTTTATCCAATCAAGAAAAGCCGTAATTTCACTTTTTAGTTGAGGATCGATAGTTACTCCTCCAGAAACGGGAGCTACTGGTTGGGAAGTTCCTAATTGGGCATTTTCATCCAAATAGGGGGTTTTTGAACATAGTCTTGATAAGGTTCGAGCTGTATCCATATAAGCACCATTTATATCCGCTTCGGGTTCGACATATACAATAACTTTATGCTCGTCATCCTTAGCCCCAACAATGTGTCCCTGCCCTTTTATGTTAGTACATACCATTCTTTCAATAGTACATTGTAACATGGAGTATTTTACACCAGAAATTATTACAAACTGAGCATTCATTGAACTCCATGCAGATGAAACCTTACTAATATCTGAGCTAATATCCCAATTATCTGTTGAATAAACAATATCTCGAGCTCCTGTTATAACCGCAACGGCAATTATAGATGGATCTCTTTGCATCAATTCAGATACAATTCCTTCATAATCGATAGACATAAAAATCAATAATTATTTTTTTGTTTGTATTAAAAATAAATTTGTTAAAATATATTAAATTTTTAATTTTTTAATATTATTATTTTTTCATTTACTTGATTTTTTATTGACAATTGTAATCTTACCAAAAGTCGGTCTGTAATGATTTTTATTCTCATTTTCACTTAAATTTTTATTTAAATCATAGTTGAGTATTTCTGAATCCGTCTTTAAATTAAGTTTATTATTATAGAAGTTATGATGAGCTTCATCACTTTTTTTTAACTGTTTTATGTGATCAAAAAGTTGATTTTTTTTACTAAAAATTTTTCCACAAATTGGGCAACTAAAATTATCTTTTACTATAAATAATGGGATTTTTACCTTAATGTGGTTTTTTTTTTTTGAGTTTTCTTTAGTTGAGTGTTTTTTACATTTATGCCGGATTAATCGCCCATATATTGGATATTCAAAAAATACCTTAGATCCATGAGAGCATTCCCAATAGAACACATCATTTTTACATTTGGGACAAACAGTTTTAAAAGCTCTTAATAAACAATGCGGTCCATGAATACTCCTAAACATATTTAATATCATTCAATATTAAAAAGCTATAAAAGTTATTTAAATTTTTTGTCGATATTAAATCATCAAAAGCTTTAAAGAAAATTATTATTCTACACAATAACAAAACCCAAACATTTAAAAGTGTTTATTTCTTTTTTTTGTAATAATAGATTGGTTTCTTGGTTTGAGGGTTAACTTTTTGTGACTACTCAAGATGAAAACGAGATAAATTTAGAGAAATGCCCGGAATGTGGAAATTTCACGGTTATTTCAGATTTATCTAGAGGAGAAATCATTTGTAACACATGTGGATTAGTAATTAATCAAAGAATTATTGATTCCGGACCGGAATGGAGAGCATTTTCATCAGAAGAGAAAGCTAAAAAAATTCGAGTTGGAGCTCCTTCAACATTTACACTACACGATAAAGGATTAAGCACAACAATCGATTGGAAAGATAAAGATGCACATGGTAAAAAAATTAGCCCAAAAATGAAAGCTGAAGTTCATAGATTAAGAAAATGGCATACTCGATCACGGATACATAAATCAATTGATAGAAATTTGGCAAATGCGATGAATGAATTAGATAGATATTGTTCTCAATTAAATCTACCAAGTACTATTAAAGAATCGGCTGCAATAATATATAGAAAAATGGTATATAAGAATTTAATAAGAGGTCGATCGATTGAAGCTATGTTAGCAGCTTCATTATTCACAGCTTGTAGATTAAAGGGATTACCTAAGACTTTGGACGATTTTATCGAATTTTCTTCCATTACAAAAAAAGAGTTGGGACGTTGCTATAGATTAATATTAAAAGAATTAAAAATAAGAAATATAAGAGTATCATCACCAATCGACTTTATTCCAAGATTTTGTGCGGATTTGAGTTTATCAGGTAGAACTCAAAATAAAGCTGCAAAAATTCTACAGTTAGCTCAAAAACATTATATTACTGCAGGAAAAGCACCTACTGGTTTAGCTGCAGCTTCACTTTATATCGCCGCAATTCAAACTGATGAACGTCGCACACAAAAGGCAATTGCAGATATTGCTGGAATAACAGAAGCAACTGTAAGAACTCGGTATAAAGAGCTAATATCAAAATTAAATTTTAATATAGAACATTAAATCATCCTATTATTTTTATTTTCTGAAAAAAGTTTTGGAATTTTACAGTAGAGCGATATGCTATCGATTAAAATTCCACTGACAGGCAAGATAAGTGAAAACCATCATTCATAAAACACACAATTAAATTTAATAAATTCTGAAAGTAAAATTTTTTAACTATGAATCAATTATTAATTTGATTATGTATTATTGCGCTAGAAAAGGTTGCAACAAAGAAGTTACTCCTGATGAATTAAAGGCATTACCCGGAATTAAATGTAGTCATTGTGGGTATCGAATTCTCTATAAGAAGAGACCAGGTGTAATTAAACGAATCAAGGCTATATAAAAAAAATAGAAAGGCTTTCTTTACGAAGTGTTTTATTATAAATAGAACTTAAAAAATTGCTACTTCTATAAATATTTTAGATATAAAGCGATTTCCTTTTCTCTTCTGAATTTTTATCCATTAAGTGGAAATTATCTAAATCGCGCTCCAATTTCTCTTTCTTGATTTGTAGATTTTTAGTAATTTCGTCAATTTTTTCTAAAGTATATTTTCTTTCAATTGGTAAATTAAAGTTTTCTTTTAATAAATTTATTAAGGATATTGATGCCTTTAGATCTGTGATTTCGTCATTAATTACCGCAATATTATCAGTTTCTGCTAAAAATACAATTCCATCAATATTAAATCTGGCTTTTACTAATGTGGGAATTAAACCATTAGCACCAACAATAACTCCTTTTTTAATCCTTTTACATTTTCCATCCTTGATAAATTGATCTATAAAATCTTTATTTGTTGTACTAAAAAATATCGAAGGAGATTTAGATGGATTATTAGTTGGAAAAGCTCCCAGAGAAATTATTAATTTTATTTTAAATTTATACATTAGACTTGCGATAAAATCTGATATTTTATAAATTCCCTTAGGATTAAGTGCCTGAGAATCTGCTGTTACTAAGAAAAAATCTCTTATATTGTTTGGATCCTTCCAAAACATTATTTCTGCTTTAGGTGCAGACAATAAACAATCATCAACTATTGCTCCAGCTGGATAATCATTAAATATAATTTCTAAATATGGTTTTGCCTTTAGGAGACCAATGATTTGATCGATTGCGAACTTGCCTACATCGGCTATGCCGGGCATACCGAGGAGACAAATCGGATCATTTATCGAGTCAAGTGAAAGGTTGATATGTTTAATAATTCTAAAATCTCTCATATTTTTATTTTACCTTTAAAAAATCGATTTTATCTAAAATTAATGCTAAAAATATTCTTATTTAAATGATGTAATATCGAAGAGAGTATTCAGATAAGATTTAAAATATCTTTACAACAATACCAACATAATATTTAAGTATGCGAAATAATGTTTCTTAGATGATATTAATGAAAGAGTTAAAGTATAGATGCAAAAATTGCGGTACTTGTTGCTCAGAGGTGCCTGGGACAATCAAATATCCTACTTATAAAAGGATTCCACTTTATCCTAATGAAGCAGATAGATTAATTGAAATTGCAAAAAAGAGTAATGTTTCTTTTAAAATAATTGAAGATTTAGTTTTTCCAGATGAAAAAAATCAAAAAATTTTAGTGGTTACATGGAGAATTAGATTAGATAATAATAATAAGCAGTGCGCCTTTCATATTAAAAATGGTTGCCAAGTACATGATGTGAAACCACTCGCATGTAGAGCTTATCCATTGGCAATAAAGCAAGAGGATGCTTTTAATTTTAAAATTAGCATAGATCCTTTATGTAAATGGGTCATTGAAAACTATGATAATTTTTGCAATATTGATTTCGAGCAAATTAAAAAAATCTTTCCACGTGAATATATATATGCACAAGAACATCTAAATAGAAACAAGAGTATTATGTTAAAATTAAGAGAATTAGAGAAAGCAAACAAGATTAAAATATTTAGGAAAATTTCAAACATAAATTTCAATAAATATCTAAAACAATGGGAAAGGGTTGAAATTAGAGTATGAAGAAAATAATTAGTTTGCTTTCTGAAGGATTTGATAGCCCTATTGCCACTTATTTGATGATAAAACAAGATTTTCTCCCAGTTTGCGTCTCATTTATCACAAATAATGAAATTATTAATAAATTTAAAAGTAAAATAATTAAGATCGTAAAAATTCTCTCATCTTTTATTCAAAATGTAAAGATAAAGATATTCTTTATTGATCATACCAATAATTTAACATTTTTAAAAGAAAATTGTGAGAGGAAATTAACTTGTGTTTTATGTAAGAGATTTATGATAAGAATTGCAAAAAAAATTGGGGAATTGGAAGGGACAAATTTAATTTTAACAGGTGATATTTTAGGCGAACAAGCAAGTCAAACATTGGATAATCTATATATATATCAGCAAATTGCAGAGAATGCAACTATAATAAGACCACTAATAGGTTTCAATAAATTGGATGTTTTAAATATAAGCAGAAAAATTGGTCTATATGAGGTTTGCTCAGAGAAATCAGATTTTTGTACAAATTTTCCAGAATTCCCCGAAACTCATGCTAAAGTTCCAATAATTGAGGAATCAGAAAAAAATATTCCAATTTTATCATTAATTGGTCAATCAATAAAGGAAGCGGAGATAATTGAGATTTAAATTTTTAATATATTATTTTTGTAAATTTCGATAAATTCCTCATCGTTTAGTGTGATTTTTTTAAAATTCTTCAATCCTAAAGATAATATTTGAGCCAATAAATGCTTACAGATCCTATTTTTTTTATTAATTACTACATTTTTATAAAAATCAAGACAGTCGCAATATAATCCTGGGTAAAGGATATGTTCTCTCTCATCACCTATTGCAGTCCATAAAATTCGTTTTGATGGAGTAAAAACGTATTGAATAATTCCCTTTTCCATAGTTTCTACTGCTTTTTCGATTTTATCGGGGAATAATGCTTTTAATTCATTTTCTAAATCTTTATCTAAGACTTTTGATTCTTCAATTTTTTTAAAAATTGAATTAAAAACATTTTTTCTCATAAACATTAATCTCCTTCATAATCTTCATTATTTTCGGGCTTTGCCCATATCTCAAGAACGTGAGAATGTACTCCATCCCCATACCCCTCTCTTTTCTCACATAAAGATAATTCGAATCCCTCTTCTTTTAATTCCTTATTTATCTCATCAATATCTGCCCTTGAAAAAGAATCCGGGTTAAAGAATGACACGAGCTCAATATTAGGAACGTCCCTTATCGGGTGGATTTTGACGAATTTCCTCTTCTCTTTATTTTTGCTCTCTTTCATCTAATTTTTTTCTTATCTGCGACACATCCTTTATTTTCTAAAAAACTCGTTCTTAAAATGAAAATATGATATGTTTTTGGAGATTCTTTAACCTTATATCTTAATTTATAGTTACATACTTTTATAATTATTTATAAATAAAAAAGAAAATTTCATATTTATAACTTGGCAGAACTCCAATTTACTGTTTAGTACCAGTCCTAATTGACATTTTGAACGTTGGGAAAATATTTATGTAAAACTAAGAAATCGGAAACAAACCAAGGTTGCAAATTGATTTCTGTCGTCCTGTCAAAATCGTAATTACTTGTATGATCATACCAATCATCATCCCAATCTTCGATCATAAAATACAAAAATTCTTTTATTGTATCATTATCAATGGGGTCTCCTTTTTCAATATAATCACCATACCAATTTTAAATTTTGTGATCAATTCCCCCAACTATATTTCTTCTAATCTACGCAAATAACGTGGAAATGCCTTTACAACCTTTGATTCAAATTCTTTTAGAATAGAAAATTTGCATTCTTCCATAAATCGGCATTCTTCACATGATTTTTGGCAATTTGGAAGAATTTGAGCTAATTCAGAAAGAATTTCATTTTTATTTTTTAATTTTGGAATTGAAAGTGCAACCTGTTTGAGATATTTTGTTGCTAATTTTTCACGATTTAGTGCAAATGCCAATAGTCCAAAAAATTTCCACGAACTATATTCCAAACTTTCACAATCAATCTGAAAGAAGCTGTTTAAAGTTTTCCTGTGTGAAAGCAACAAGATGAATTCAGGAGTTTCCAAAACTTTTAAATCATCCTTAGTAATATCAGAAAAGTTAGTTAATAATTTCTGTTTAAATTTCTTGAATTTAAAATTAGAATATTTAATCAATTGACCGTAACCAACATTTAATTCTGGTATAAAAAGTTTTATGCAATGAAAACCTAACCAGTTACAATCTTTCATGTAAATTCGATAACCCTTTTTACATAGGAAATGAAAAATGTAATTAATTTCATCCAGTAAATCAATTTTATAAAATTCTTCATATTCAGGGGCTCCATAATCCTCTTTTAAAAATTCTACATATTCAGAAGGGAAAAAGTTACATTGAGCATAAGATTCCACAAAATAATCCCTAAGAGGTAAAATCTTCTCTAAATGCAGAAATGTTTTGTATAGGTTAATAATTGAACGACAATATAGGTGATTAAATATACTACGTGTTGTTAAACTATTTGCATCTTGTTCAGCTTCGCCGAGGCATCGTTCTACTGCAACATCTAAAGAAGAAGCTGCTCCAAAAGTAACTAAAAATCTTTTTGATTTTCTTTTTTCAAAATTAAATAATACTGCAACGGAAGGAATATTCAAATCCAGAGAAGCATCTTTAATTATAATCTGTATGCCTTCTTGCTCGAATTTTTTAATAATATTTTGAATCTGCGAAGATAATTTATGGTTAGGAATTGTTGGCAATTTAATTTGATTTTTTAAAACCATAAATGAAGAATAACGTTCAACAATTTCACAAAATGCTTGTACAAATGCTTCTTCGTAGGAATTACCACTTGCAAATCCTGTAGTAAATCTATTCACCCTTGTCGAAATCCAGATAATTTTTTTAGAGATTAAATCTTGATAGGGGCAATAATAGGAAAATTCTTTTTCAGTAGGTAGAAATTTCTCTACAAATGGATAGCATTTTTCTTTAAAAAGCGGAAAAAAATCTTGAAAATTAAGTTTTTTCATTTCATCTGTAATTATTTCAGAATTACTTGGTTCAAAATAAGGGATAACCCGGGGTTTGTAAGGATTTTGAGAAAAAAAAAACATGCTTGAATTCGTTCAATAAACTCTCCGTAAAGACTAGCCATTGCTAACGCAATTGTTAGTCCTTTTCCAAAAGCTCTAAATATTAGCCGAGTTTTATGGAAAATTTTGCCGTGAGCAACAAAAATGAAAGATGGAGTTTTAATAAAAGGGATTTGCATAATTTTAAACGAGGACTTTTTGAAAAAACATAAAAGTGTTTTATAAATCCAATTTATTGTGTTATTTGGATGATTTGATTTATCTTTAAATAACTTCGGTTGTGATTTAAATTCCTGGAAGGGGAGAACTCTCTTAATATGATTTGTTTGTTCTTGATTCATATTGTTCGATAAATATTTTGCATACTCTAAACTTTCTACTTGAATTATATTATCTGATCCATTTTTTTTTGCTTTCACAACCTTTTATCATAATTAATTTTAAAAAGTCATAGTTTTTTTTAATTTGAAATTTTTACTAATTGTGAAAACAATTTTACATTTTTCTACAAGATATTTTCCAGCAATATCAGGTGCAGAGCTTTATTTCCAAAGGATTTCTGAGATTTTATTAGAGACTTATGGCTGCGAAATTGAAATATATTGTTCAGACGCTCTTGATTTTTCAGCTTTAACCTCTCAAAAAGGAAAAAGAATTACATCGGAAAATAAATATTTTAAAAAAGTAAATAATTTAACGATTAATCGGATTCCCATTAAATATAACCAAACCTTAGATGAACAAATAACTTTAATTAAGAAATATCTAGGTTATATAAGTTTTTCTGAGGGGGTTGAAAAGGCCTTTATTAATAATGGACCGAATATTTGTGAGGTTTTAGATTTTTGTAAAAACAAAATAAAAAATAAATATGATTTGATTCACACTACTTATCTCCCCTACTTGAATGTTTTATTAAGTCTTATTTTGGGTAAAATGTGGAGTATTCCAACAATATGCACGCCATTTTTTCACTTTAAAAATCCTAGATATCAAAATTCAAATTTTATTGAACTTCTAAAGAAATTTGATTTGATTATTTGCTGCACTTATTTAGAGAGAAAGTATTTAATAGAAAAAGGGGTAAAATCGGATAAAATTGAAGTTGTTCCTATGGGTGTAGATTTGGATTATTATGAAAAGTGTAAAAAAATTAATTTTAAAAGGACTTTTTTTGGTAATAAACAACAAAAATTTCCAATGATTTTTTTTTGCGGGAATAAAAATTTTGAAAAAGGAGCAATATCTCTTCTTAAAGCAATTCCATTAATTTTAAAAAAAAAGAAAAATGTAATTTTTACAT
Source organism: Promethearchaeota archaeon (assembly GCA_019058135.1). Classification (GTDB taxonomy): domain Archaea; phylum Asgardarchaeota; class Lokiarchaeia; order Sigyniarchaeales; family SOKP01; genus 6H3-1. The sequence continues at coordinate 14,356 of JAHLWE010000283.1, forward strand.
TTATTGGTCCCAGCACTGAGGCTTTTAATAGAGAGTTCAAAAAGGTCAAAAAACTTAAAAATAAATTTATTTTTAATTTGTCACCTTCAAATTTGAAAGGTTATTTTGATACAAAAAAAATATCTGCATTTAGAGAATGTGATATCTATGTTATGCCTTCCCGCTCAGATGCTTTTGGCATATCATTCTTAGAAGCATGGGTATTCAAGAAGCCTGTTATAGGTGCTAATATTGGGAGCACTCCAGAGGTTATTGATAATGGAAAAAATGGGTTATTAGTAGAATTTGATAATACTGAAGATATTTGCAGTAAAATAGTTTATCTTTTGAAAAATAAAAAATATGCTAATCAAATTGGCAAAGCAGGATATCAGAAAATAAAAGACAAGAATTATTTATGGAGTCATATATCTGAAAAAATATTTAAAATCTATAATAAATTAATCGAAGGAAATAATTCTTAAAGTAAATAACATCATGAAAGTTATTGCAGGAAATCCGTATTTAAAGAAAGATCAAGGAAAAATTTATTTTGATGAATTGGAATACTCTAATTTGGAGAAAGATTTTAGTACGCCTTATTATGTCTTTTTAGAAAACCGGATTAAAGACAATATAAATATTTTTAATAGTGTATTTTCTTCACATTTTGAAAGATATGAAGGATTTTATTCGTTTAAAGCAAATTACTTGCATGAAATTTGTAGAATTATTAAAGAGGGAAATTTTGGTGCTGAAATTATTAGTCTGCCTGAATTAGAATTAGCATTAAAACTTAATTTTTCCCCCAATAAAATAATTGTAGGGGGTATTTATTTAACCGATCAGTTAATTTTAAAATGTCTAGACAATAATATAAAAGAAATTATAGCCTACAGTCTCTTAGATATAAAAAGAATCAATGATCTTGCAAAAAATTATAATAAAACTCAAAAAATATGTTTAAGAATCAATTCGGGGAAATATGAGGCACGTTTAGGTGTTGAAATTAATGAAAGTACAATAGAAAAATTACATCTAATTTTAGCTGAGTGCAAAAATATAGAATTAACTACAATTCTTTCCCATTTTAGTACTCAGATGAATAGTATCGATCTCTTAAAAAAAAATTGTGTTTCTTTATTAACAAGTTTAAAGAAATTACAAAAAAATTTGCATATTGATATAAAAAATATAAATTTTGGTGGAGGGTTTCCTGAAGCTGTCGTATTTAAAAAGGGAAGACTTGAAAATTTTGCACTAAGTGTAAAGAAATTACTACAAGAATATGATTTTTCTCATTTAAACGTTTATTTTGAGCCAGGACGCTTTCTAGTTGGTGATGCAGGTATTTTAATTTCAAAAATAATAAATATTACTGATAATAGATGGATATTTCTAAATATTGGAAATCATATAGTTCCTAAATTTGCGCGTTGTAATTTAAGGTTTTATAATTTGAATAATTTAAACGAATCTTATAATACTAAAACATCTATTGCGGGCATAATACCTTCTGATCAAGACGTTTTGGCAAAGGATTATTATTTTACTCCTACTTTAAAAATTGGAGATAGAGTTCTTATTTCCAATGTTGGTGCTTATTGTTTAACGTTTTCTAATAGATTTCCATATAGGCTACCAGCTATTTTGCTAGTTAAAAGTAAAGAATATAAAACAATATTTAATCCCACAAAACACCAAGACTTTTCACTTTAATTCTGGTATCATCCACGTAATATATTATTTCAAATTTTTGTTTTTTTATTTTTTTTATACCCAGATATATAATATTAAGTGAATTTTTATGGAAAGTTTCATCAAAGCAGCAAAAAAGAGAGAATTAGTTAAACCTAAAGCTCAAACATTATGTTCAGCCAATATAAAAATTATTGGAACTGGAGGAGCCGGAAATAATACAATACATCGTCTTATGAAAATAGGAATTAGAGGTGCAACTTGTATTGGAATAAATACAGATAAACAACATCTAGATGCAATAGATTCTCATCAAAAAATATTAATTGGCAGAAATTTAACGAGGGGGTTGGGTGCCGGTGGAAATCCATCAATAGGAAAAGCAGCAGCGGAGGAATCAAGAAAAGAATTAACTCATACATTAAGAGATTCAGATCTCGTTTTTATTGCCTGTGGGGAAGGTGGTGGAACAGGAACTGGAAGTGCTCCTGTAATTGCAGAAATTGCAAAGTTAGAAGGAGCAATTGTAGTTAGTGTTGTCACTTTACCATTTAAATCTGAAAAAGGAAGAATGGCAAAAGCCCTAAAGGGGCTTAACATATTAAGACAATATGTAGATACTTTAATCGTTATTGATAATAATAATTTATTAGAAATCGCCCCAGATTTACCTTTATTAGAGGCATTTAGCGTTGCGGACGAGGTGTTGGCTACGATCGTGAAAGGAATTACGGAAACAATTTCATTACCGTCATTAATAAATTTAGATTTCGCAGATGTTAGAACTATATTATGTGCTGGTGGTGTTACCATAGTGGGCGTAGGAGAATCAAATAGTCCTGAAAACCGAGTTGATGAAGCGATTAATGATGCGTTGAATTCCCCCTTATTAGATTTGGATATTCAAGGTGCTAAAGGGGCATTAATACATGTAAGCGGTGGGCCCAATATGACATTAGGGGAAGTCAATAAGGTTGCTGAAATAATTTCAGAGAAAATGGATTCAAAAGATGCGCTAGTAATTTGGGGAGCGAGGATTGCAGACGATCTTGAAGGATATATTCGAGTTATGTTATTACTTACTGGCATTACATCACCTCAAATAACAGGAAATGGTTATACTCCAAGACCAGCTATATTGGATCCTAAAATTCCTAGATCACGACCTACACTAAGTGATGCAATGTTTAAATTAAATGAAGTTTCTACTGAATAAATTCATCAATTTTTTATTTAATAACTCTTAAAAAGAAGAATTATTTTTTCTAAAATATTATTGTTGAGTTTAAATATTGTTCTTTTTATATTTTTAATGTATGGATATAGAAAGTAGTGATGATATTCAAACTGAAATTGAATATATTATATTTAATCTAAGCATTTGGAATTATCTTTTCAAATTAAAAAGAATACTTTCTAGAGGGATATACATTATTTTTAGAAGAGCAAGATACAATTTATCCCCGTTTAATTGTTATTCACAAAAAATATGATAATAATAATTTCTCAATTTATTCTTATGAAAGAACATTTGATATTAAGGCGGGTAAGAAAAATTTATTGAACTTTATTCAATCAAAGAAATTGAGAACAGAGAGGATTTGGTAAAAAATTTAAAGAAAGTATTCTGTGGTGTTGATATATTAAGTTATGCATCTCAAAAAGATTTAAAAGGATTTTTATAAAACTCACTAAAATTCGGGTTTATAGATTTTACGAAATTCTTCTTTTTTCATCTCTCTATATTTTTTTTCTAGAAAGCTTAACACTACATTTAGTGGAGCTCCAGAGATTATCATTGAGAGAGCTTTTCTAGCAATTTTAATTTCTTCAAATCCTCCAACAAAGCTCACAGTTCTCCCGTAAACGGACATTGATACACCAGAAAATTTTTCAATTGATTTTCTCATTTCCCCATTTCGACCAATAATTCTACCTTTTATTCGTTTAATTTTTTTGTGAGATTTACCAATTTTATCCTCCAACTTTATTACTTCTAAGAATATATCTTCTTTTAGTAATTTTAAAGCCTTTTTAGGATTAAAACCTCGGCCTATTGCGGAGATTATTTTTTCAGTTAATAAAACATTAAAAGGATTATAATTTTCATTATTTGGTTCAAAATTTAGAACTATGTCAACTTCTCCTGTCTTGCTATCAATATTTAATTTCGTACCTGTTAAATTTTCAATTTCCTTTTTAATTTCTCCATTATGTCCAATAAGGATGGGAATGCGAGCCTCAGGGATTTTCATATTATATCAAATTGTATAAACATTAAAAATAAATCTCTTTTTTTAAAAATTATTAATTTTTAATAATATCATAAAATGCCTCTTTTACTGTTGGAGTTTCTATTCCAAATTTAGAGAAAAAATTTATTACATTTTTTATATCTCGAATTAAATACTGATCAGATTTAGGGTGATCGATAGAGACGGCTTGCGAAATATCAATTATGATAGGCTTTTGATCCAACATAAGGATATTAAATTCGCTTAAATCGCCATGGACTAATTTCGCTTTATATAAAACTTTTATAAATTGATACACCTCATCGAATAACTTCTCAGGATTTTCCAAACTCTTGACTTTTTTTAATATTGGTGCTGGGGTAGGTCCATCTCCAATATATTCCATAATTAAAACATTATTTTTGACATGTATTGGCTGAGGGACAGATAAACCCGCACGATATGCTTGTTTTAAATTTTTAAATTCTTTTTTAGCCCATAGAAAAATAATCTGGGAAGGATTTTTACCCACCTTCTTAAAGCGCGGATCCCCAGTAATATAATTTCTCATCCACCGAGAAGTATTACTATCAATTTTGTAGATTTTTATTGCAATTTCATTTCCTTCTTTATCATAAGCTAAATAAACATTAGCTTCTTTACCTGCATTTATAATTCCAACAAAGTCCCCGATTATTTGCTTATCTAATAATTTTCTTAATAAAAAGACTGTTCTTTCATCAAAAACACTGTCCACCGCTAACCTAATTGCTGATTGATCTTTCTTTTTAATTCGTCTTTTATCGATTTTTTTTATTTCCAAATCTCTCGATTCTTCCATATCATATTCTTCGATAAAATCTTCTTCTATTTCCTCAAAATCTGTATTATTTTCTTCCATCTCTAAAAATTTATAAATTATTTTTTTGTATTTTAACTTTTTTGCTGAAAAAAAATTGATAGTTCTTTATTATTCTATTTCCATGGGTATCTATTAAATATACTTTATTCTTCCCAATTTTATCTACTATATATTTAATGTTTTTGGTAATTACTTCATCTTCCTTTTCAATTGGTAAAAATTTTATTAAAGTTTTTATTCTATATATGTTTTTACCGCGTTGAACATCTCTACTCATCAATTTTTTAGAAGATTTTATTAAAAAATTATATTCTGGTTTTAATAATCGAATTATTTTATTGGTTTGATTTTGTGTGCTTAAAAAAATATCAACACCATTTTTAACATATTCTATTTTTGTAATATACTCAGTAGAATCTTTTTTTGAAACATTATCTATATAATTTTTTATCTTCTCTTTAGCGATTTCAATTAAGTTATGCTGTTCGTCGAAAATAACTCTTAACTGAATAATTGCATTAATCTTTTTTTGTTTTATACTAATACAGTTGTCACAGTGGCCATATTTTAATTTAACTTTGATTTCTTGAGTATAAATTAAATCTTCATCATATATATGAACTCCAGTAATCATAAGATAAATATCTTCAATAATTTTGGCATTTGGGGAAATTTTTTCTTCCAAGATTATTAATTTGAATTCAATATTTTCCTTTTTTCCATATGGTTCTAATAAATAATAATTAATAGCTGATTTAACAATCTTTAATATATTTTCTGTAGAAGGGGTTAGCCAAACTTTTACTTTAGAGTCCTTAGAAAAACTACCACATTCTAAACATATATTTAAATAAAATATATCCTGAAATTGAAATAATGGCTTATTTTTAAGAAAACATCTCAGACAAGTAAATTTATCGTAAATTTTTTCATTTGTAGAAAATTCTTTTCCACAAATAGAGCAAAAACGGGTTGGACGGGTTGGCGGCATATTAAAATATCATCTTTAACGCCAAAGGTATATTATTAATTTTTTTAATAATTGATTCATTGATAATTCCACTTTTGATTGCTTTTCTAATGATATTATTACCGATAATATTAAAATTCGAAGATATTGCTAATATATTTATCGCTTCATCTATATCAATTAATTTTCCTCCATAGAAATCATTAGAAATCTTCAATTTAAAATTATCTTCGCATAATTCTTTATTAAGAAGATCATTATCACAAACTGCAATAACCTCAGTACCTCCTTGAGAATGAATTTTAAGATAAACTTGCAATAATAGTACACCTTATTTTATTCAATAATTGGAGTTCGTGCTCCACATGCTTGGCAGATTAAATATAATTTCTTATCTTCTTTAAATATACTAGTATCAGGTTTATTACATATTTTACATAAAACATATTTATTAACATACTCATTTATATGACGATTTAGAACATCTTTTTTAGGTCGTCCTTTTAAAAACAATTGCCCTCCTCGATCTTCGCCCATCATACCAATATTTTTTAAAAAAATTGGTAAAAAATGTTTTACATCTCTATTTATCTTTTGAATAATTTTTGAAAAATTTAAAATTATTGTATTTTTTCCTTCAGGTCTTATTTCAACATCTGGAATGATAAATCGCTCTTTTTGTTTAGCCCCTTCGGGAATTTTATCCATTGCTTGTTTTAAATATTTTTTATATTGTTCAAACTCCAACTTTATATTTCCCTAATACCTTATTTTTTTTGTTTAATACTTTAAATACTTCTTAAATATTTTAATTCTCAGAAAAAAAAAAGTTTTTCGATTTGCTCTCAATCTTGTAGTTTTTACATCTTGATATAAAATATATCTAAAATATCCATTATATCAGTTGATAATAATTTTCTTCAACTTGATATATTCTTGATTCAATTTCCAATTCGTTAAGATATTTTTTTAAATCATTTTCATTAAAAGCTAATGATTTCTGTAATTCTTCAAACGGAATTCCTTTAATTTCACCGCCTAATTCTTTAATTTTTTCTAGAACTTGTTCTTTATCATCATCACTTTTAAATAAATGATTCATTTCATATTCTTCAGAAAGCTCATCAATAGGAAAATTATCTTCAATTTTCGTTGGAATTTCCATTAGATCAGTGGTTTTAAGTTTTTTGATTATTTCTGCATCTCTTAACAGTACGAAATTGGGATTTTCAATATGTTTAATCATTTCGGGAGAAATAGAAAAATAATTTTTCCACTGTCTTATAATGCCCATTACATCAACCAGATCTCCTTTCACAATATGGGAATACTGTTCAGCAACAACACCCCAAAGAATCGCCCTTATTATGCCAGTTCCATCATCCAAATCGAACTCTAACCTTGAATTAAAATCTGTTTTATCTAAATCTGATTTTTCTTCAATTTTTTGACTAATAATTTCCTTTTTATCCAAAATCGTTGCATAGATCCTAACTCGTTTATATTTTCCAAAAATAGTAAATAGTATTTTCTCGTCGGGTAAGTATGTTCCTTCAAGAATATGTTTTATCCAGCATCTTAATGCCGGGTACCTTATTAATCTTTGAGTATTATTACTCATCTTAATTCTTAAATTTAATAATTATTATTAATATTTGGGAAAAATCCTAATTTTTATTATTTTTTTTGGAAGTTTCAAATATAAATTTTCCCCATTAATATCATAATATTTTACTTTAAAATTACTAATTTGAAAAATTTTTTCTTAATTCGATTTATTTCAATCATAAAAAAAACAAAAAGATTTCGATTTAACATGGATTTAAAATATACATTACTCAATAGTGGGGTCTGCTTCAAGGAGATTATTTAAATAAAAAAGCGAATGTTAAAATTAATATAATATTTATCTTTGTTAACATTTAATCATAAATTAATATAATTTTTAATATAAATAAATACGAGAATATTAGTAAAGAGTTAAGAATAGAGGGGTGGGCTAGCCTGGTTTATGCTGCAGGGCTCATAATTGGTATCTGCCATTAAGAAACCCTGAGATCGTTGGTTCAAATCCAACCCCCTCTACCATTATTTTCAATTTTTCATGAAAAAAGAGAGAATTAAAAAATATTAACAAAAGACTTTTTTTGAAATTAAAATTTAAATATACTAATTTAGTTTTTTCAACAGGCTTTAAAATAAATTTAAACTATGTCAATAAATTTAATTGAAATTTTATTAGAAATAGTGTTAAGTCCTTTTTTTATAATATCCTCAATATTTTGGTTAATAATATTTATAGTCGTCAAAAAATTCGGCAAAAGGAAAGGTTTGATAAATATTTTTATCCCATTATTTGCAATGATTGGAACAAAACGATTAAATAATTTCTTAAAAAAGATTTCTCGATGGCACCCCAAATTTTGGCGTATATTTTGGAGTCTTGGATTTTTTATTTCTTTTTTTTTTATGATTTACGGAATTTGGTTCATATTTTATAATTTAATATCATTAATAATTAGTCCATCGATTGAAAATGCTATTCTTCCTTTGATACCTGGGTTTACAATTGATCTTCCTACATTTGCGTATTTAATAATTCCAATACTATTCGTTGTTACCATTCATGAATTTTCTCATGCAATTGCTGCAGGGTCAGATAATATTGATGTTTTATCAACAGGAGTTTTTGCAGGAGGGTTAATTTTATTACTGGGATTTGGAGCCTATTGTGAAGTTGATGAACACACTTTAAATTCAAAACCAAGTTTATGGAAAACGCGTCTGAGAATAGCAGCAGCAGGCACATATTCAAATGCAATAATGGCTGGTATTGGTATTTTACTCATATTAAATTTTACAACTCTAATTTCTCCTTTTTATGGACCTAGAGTGTTTCAAATTGATGATGTTTCTCAGCCATATGAAGGAGGGTATAATTATAATAATTTAATCGAGGGAGATGTTGTAGTAGCGATAAACGAGACTTTAATTGATGTTGACAATGGAGTTGATTTAGACAATATATTAGCAAATAAAACTCAAATTAAATGTTCAGTTGGAGATTCTCTTAATTTTACGATTTATAATGTAAATTCCAATTCATATTTATATAAGTCTGTTATTTTGGGGATCTACAATTTTATTGGTATTTCTTATGAAAATATTTCAAATGGAGAATTAAAAATAAACCAAGTATATTCCGCCCTTCAAGGAGGAAATAATTATGATAAAAATCTAACAGTTGGAACTCTCATTACAAAGATTAATGGAACTCAAGTTGATGTATCCAATAATATAACAATAGATTATATTTTAACTCAAGTCCAACCGGGTGAATATCTAAATCTTACAGCAGATAACGGAGTATCCTATTTATTGGATGTTGATGCTGTACCTTTAGTTCCCGGGGCATTTATTTTTGAAAATTTGTATATGGGAATCCTTTATGAGGATCTAGGTATTAATGATATTCATATTTCAAAGGTTTTTAATAATTTAACTGAATCTGGAATAAATGAGGGGATACTTAAGGAAGGTGATCAAATCCTTGAGGTAGAAGGGATTGATATACAATCGAACGAACATAGTTTTAAGAATATAATTGATAATTTGACTTTAAATCCTAGTGAACCTATCAATTTTAAAATTAAACGAGACCAAGAAATTTTAGAAATTAATGCAAATACATTAGAAATTCCTACTAAGTCAGTTAAAATTGGCATATTTAGTAATGAGAATTATTGGATACCAAAAAATTTTTTATCTATTTGGTTTTCAGGCACATTTCCTTTTTATTTATTAAGACAACTTTTATGGTTTTTTGTTGTTGCTTTTAGTGTCACATTATTTAATATGTTGCCTCTTCCAATTTTTGATGGAGATCGAATAGTTAAAGAGATTATTAATAAAATAATAGGTGAAAAATATGATTCTACAGAAAAGAAGACAGAAGAATTTTACTATAAAAGAGAGAAAAAAGAGTATCCATTAAATCAATATAGAATAAACAAAATAAATTCATTAAAATTAAAATCTGAAGAAGGAGAAATAATTATTGGCTTAGATAACTATCATTTAATTGATGGAACTGGAGATGGTTTTAAGGATGTTTTGGCTTTAACATTTCCAGAGACATCAAAAATTAAAGAAAAGTCAATTTTGGAAGTTAATTATGAATATCAATTTGATAGTAAGAGTCCAATCAAGAAAAAAATAATAAATTCGATCAGGTTGATTATTACATTAGCTTTTTTAGCTAATATTATTTTATCATTTATGAGATTTGGGAATATTTTAAGTATATTTAATTTTTAAGACCAAAATAGAAAAATATGAAATGTAGTTATTGTAAAAATGACAGTATATATCACCTGAACTATTCTGGTGAAAATTTGTGCATCAATTGTTTTAATAAATCTATTGAGCACCAAATATACAAAACAATTTCTAAATTTAAAATGTTGAAACCACAAGATAAGATAATCTTAGGTTTATCTGGTGGGAAAGATTCGATGGTACTTTTATATAATTTAATTAAAATACAAAAAAAAATTTCTAATTCTCCTTCAATTATTGCATTAACCATTAATGAAGGTATTTCAGAATATAGAGAGAAGAATATAAGAAAATCTAAAGAATTTTGTAAAAAAAATAACATCACACATAAAATTATTTCATTTAAAGAGAAATTAGGAAAAAGTATGGATGAAATTTTGGAAATTTATAAAAATAATTATAGAGAAATTTATCCATGTAATATATGTGCAACAATTAGACGCCATTTGCTCAATGATGAAGGAAAAAAATTAGGTGGAACCGTTTTAGCTCTAGGACATAACTTGGATGATGTTTCTCAAACATTCTTAATGAATTTTTTAAGAAAAGATTTTAACAAAATTTCAAGAATGAATCCATTTCTTGAAGAAAATAATAAAATATACATGAAAAAGATAAAACCTTTAATGAAAATTCCCGAAAAAGAAATTCTTCTGTATGCTCAAAACAAAGAGTTAAATTTTGTTAATGTTCCTTGCCCTTATAAAATAAAATACCCGATTTTACGTAAAAGAGTGCAATCATTTCTAAATAATTGTGAAGAATATAGTCCTGAAATAAAATTTAACCTCTTCAAAGGCTTTGTGGAATTATCTGATATTTTATGGGAATATAATAAAAAATTAAGGGGAAAAAAAATTAACTTTAATACTTGTAAAATTTGTAATCAACTTTGCGGAAAAAATAGAGAAATCTGCCTTTTTTGTGAAATAAAGGAAAAAATAGCTCCTTATTGAAATAAATATTTACCCAACTTTTTTAGCTGTTCATAACCACTTATCTCAGTATCAAATAGTGGAATTTCTATTAAATTAAAATCATCTTCGTAAAGATATCTAATTTCTTTTAAGTTCTTCAACTGCATATTGCGTCGAGATTGGCAAAATTTGCAATCAATAGATTCTGGGAAAATCTGGTTAACAATTATATTGGAAAAGGGGATTTCATATTGATAAAGGCCACTTAATAATCGCTCAGTTTCATAAAGAGCCATAGCCTCCGAGATCATAACAATAATAAAGGATGTTTTTGAAGGATCCTTTAATTCATCCCTAGCATTTACTATTGAATTCTTTAATTTTTTAAACATTTCAAATGGATCTTCTCCCTCCACTTCTGTTTTTGAGAACATTTTTTTAAACATACCAAAAATTTTGCCTAATTTCAAACGCAGAGAGATTAGTTTGCCAATCCAGCCAGATAAAAGATCCGGTAGTGCAAGAAGGCGTAAAGTATGTCCTGTTGGAGCTGTATCAAAAATTACCAAATCATAATCTGATTCTGTCTCAATAAATTCTAAAACTTTTCCAAAAGCCATTGCCTCATCTATTCCTGGAGGATTCATGCTCGCAAAACTTCCTATATCTTCCATAAAAGGCAGAGAATTTCCAAAAGGCATAGATTCAAGTGGATTTACATTCATAGCTGATTGATATTCATCCAGATTGATTTTAGGGTTTATTTCTAAGGCATATAAATTACTAACATTTTCTACTTGAACTGTTTCTCCTTTTGGTAATTTTTGATCTAAAGAATCCCCTAAGGAATGTGCTGGATCAGTACTTATTATTAATGTTTTTCTGCCATGCTCTGCAGCCCAAATTGCTGAAGCAGACGAGATGGAGGTTTTCCCCACTCCGCCTTTTCCACCAAAAAGAATGAATTTATTTTGACTTAATAATGATTTTAAATTTTTTTTCAAAAAAAGAAACACCTTCTAAAATTATTAATTTAGAAATGGATTTTATATCCATTTATACTATATTTCTCAAATTTTAAGTATTTAAAGAGTACATTTTTATTTATTATTTGGCTTTTCCTCTCAAATGCCTTAAATCTGAATTTTACAATAAAGATATTGTAGATAAATTTAATAATAATTTTCAAGAATTTATGAGCAGGAAAATCATAATAAAATTTAATTATTTTAAGAGAATTGATTAAATATATTATAAAAAAATAGATATGATAAACTCTTTTCAAATATTGAAATTTTATGCCAAGTTCAAAAGAATTCATTGAAATGGATTTAAAATATGGTGCTCATAATTATCATCCCATCCCTGTGGTAATATCAAAAGCAGAAGGGTGTTGGGTATATGATCCAGAAGGTAAAAAGTATCTTGACTGTTTATCAGCATATTCAAGTCAAAATACAGGTCATTGTCATCCTGAAATAATAAAAGCATTAAAAGAACAAGCTGATAAAGTTACTCTAACTTCTCGGGCATTCCATAATGATATGATGGGACCGTATTTAAAGCAATTATGTGAAATTGTCGGACCACATGTGGATGATCCAAAAAACTCAGGGATAATGGCTCTACCGATGAATACAGGTGCAGAAGCAGTGGAG